>DAOLIP010000012.1:0-54217 GCA_035328475.1 Ferruginibacter sp. | reverse complement strand
CTTAAGCCCGGGGCAATTCTTTTTTAATTCGCTTTTAAAAGCACTGATCTTATTCTTCCACAACCCAGGTAATGGGCTGCCTTCTGTATGCATTTACATTACGTCCGTTCTGAATGGCCGGGGTCCAGTTCTTGGTCTTTTTAATTACCCGTACTGCTTCCTGGCACATGCCATAACCGGGGTCATTCTCACAGGTCACATCGCTTAAACTTCCGTCTCGGCTTACAATGAACTTAACGATCACGGTATACTTTCCGCCGGGAGCCCCGTTATCTGCAGGCGTTTGGTTGTTCAGGTTCTTATTCAGGTAATTGATCCATGCTGCCTGCCCACCCGGGAATTCAGCTTCCACTTCCACTTTAGTGAATATCTTGTTTTCGTCATCGTCCTTTTTCACTTCCACCACCTTGGTTCCGGTTTCTTCTACCGGCGCCTGTACAATCTGTGTTTTGTTTTCACTTTCCACTGTTTTTGTACTGATCACTGCATCTTCCTTGATCTCCTCAATCTTCTCGTCAGGCTTCACCTCTTCATCCTTCACAATTTTGGGAGGTGTAAATTTCACCTGGTTAATTTCCGGTGGCGGTGGCGGTGTTGGCGGCGGCGGTGGTGGCGGTGGCGGTGGTGGTTCATCATTTTTCACTTCAGCCATTTGGGTATCCACTACCTTAAATTCTTTTGGGCTGTTTTTTTCTATGATCCCTGCAAACACGGTTCCGAGCAGTACCAGTAATAATGCCGACCCGGTTATGATGAGGGCTTTGGTAAGTGTCTTTTTATAGGACTTTCTCAGCTGGTAAGCACCGTATTCTTTGTTCTTACCGTCGAAGATGATGTCCAGTATATCGGCACTTAAAATTTTATTCGCTTCCATTATAATCTCTTTTGTTAATTAGATTCGAAATAGGGCTTATTCCATACTATTTGATGCCATTCGCCTCCTCCGTTTGTTTAATAAGCATTTCCTCTACCGGTGTCATATCCACTTCGGCATAGTGTCCCGGGGGAACAGCCGATATGGTCATTTCATCCAGTATGTCAATGGCATTTTTAAACGTGGAGTTCTTATCTGATTTGATAATATACATCAGGTCATCAATAGGCGTAGCGTTCTTCTTATCAAGGATCAGTTTACGCATCTCTTTAAAAGTGGTTGACTTGAACTGCTCACTCACTGTATTGGGATCCAACTGGCCATAATAATAGTACACCTGGTTTCCTTTACCCAGCAGTATGGTCATAGCACCGGAATTCTTCACCTTCAATTCCTTATCCTTTTCATCCTTTGGTTCATTCATATTCATGGCCGTTGACTGGCTCATGGTAGTGGTGAACACGAAAAAAGTAAGCAGGAGGAACCCAAGATCAACCATGGGTGTAAGATCAACACGGGTGGAAAGTTTTTTACCTTTTTTGACGCCGGGGCCTTTCTTATGTCCGCCACCCGACGAGGTATCCATTTCTGCCATAGCAAATTCTTTTTAGTTGTTAAGACTTTATTTCTCCTTATTCTTACCTGTTTTATAAAGTTCAGATCCTACAGGTACAGTTTCCCCTTCGGTAACGATCCTGAATTTATAGATCTCGTTTGCCTTCAGCGCATTCTTAATATTCTTGAATACCGGATATAAAGCTTCGGCATCTCCTTTAACGAGCAGCATCTCCTGCAGTTTACGCTGGTCTTCACCTGCATACACATTGGTCACACTGCGTATCCAGTAGCTCAATTCGTTATTGGTTGTATCCGAAGGTATCCCTGCCAGGCTAGTGGCCGGAATTTCGCTGGTTGCATTCAGGTATGATTTCAATTGATTTAACGGAACCCCGATGTATTCGGATTTCTTAAGCTTTGCAAGCTCAGTACCCGACAACTGCAGGCTCCTCGTTTTATTGATATCCTCAATGATCGCTGCTTTTTTGGTATCGTCACCCAGCATTAAGAAAACTTTGCCCTCTTTGGTAAGAGTAATGAGGATGGATTTATCAGGGGCTGCTTTGCTGGAAACAGAAGTAGGCGTTTTAACGGCCAGCACTTCCGGTGGTTTTTGCTTAGTAGCCAATATGAAGAATGACAACAGCAGGAAGGCCACATCACACATCGCCGTCATGTCGATATTTGTGCTTTTCCTGGGTATTTTAACTTTTGGCATATTTAATCTGTTTACAATTTTTACTTAAGATGCAAAGTCATGCTCAATCCATACAATTACTTGTAAAGTGAAGCAAAAGTTTGAGTTAAAGTAAATCCTGATTCATCAATACCATAAGTGATACCATCTATCTTGGTTGTGAAAATATTGTAAAAAACAATGGCAAATGCTGATGTACCGATACCCAGCGCTGTATTATACAAGGCTTCTGAAATACCAACGGATAACTCGTTTGCTGCTCCTGATCCACCACTATCAGCTCCCAGGTTACCAAAGGCACGTATCATACCCAATACCGTTCCTAACAGACCCAACAGGGTTGCAATAGAGGCAATGGTAGACAAGAATACCAGGTTCTTTTCAAGCATCGGCAGTTCCAGTGAAGTAGCTTCTTCTACCTCTTTCTGAATGGCCATTACTTTCTGGTCGGTGGTCAGCTCCGTGTTGGTTGTCATTTCTTTGTAGCGGTGTAAACCTGCTTTCATTACGTTTCCAACTGAGCCTTTTTGTTTATCGCATTCAGCCAATGCAGCATCAATGTTTTTATTAGCAAGCTGGTATTGAACTTTACGGATGAAATCAGCATTATTGCCTGTACCGTTTGCCTTAGCAATGGTAAGGAACCTTTCAATAACAAAAGTAAGCATGGTTAAGAACGTTCCGATCAGGATCGGTACAATGATACCTCCCAGGTACATCTTGCTTAGTGCAGTTTTTGGGTCTTTATGACTGGGCCAAAACCAGCCTTCGGTAGCGGGTTGTCCAAAATTACTGGGATTTCCTAATCCAAATCTCCAGATTAAATAACCGGCAACCAGGCAAATCACAGGTGCTATAAGTGATATAGCGTTGCTTGATTTTTTTGCCTGAACGGATGTGGATGGTTTTACGGTTGCTTTTGTCTCTGCCATAAAATTCAAATTTTTAGTGTGTTTAAAGTTTGGTTCTCTGTTTAATGATAAATTAAGGATTTAACTCTGGTTGAACGTCATCAATCTTCCTTTACCATTTACTGCGCCATGCAGGCGCACAAGGTAAATAAATAATTGAAGGCCCCAACTTACGAAATTTTTATTTTATAAATATTTTTTTACGATGACAAAATGGGGCAATTACATAAATTTATTCCGAAAGTGGATAAAATATTGGAAAAAAACGAACCAACCAGCCTTGTAGAATATAAACCAGACTGGCACTATTCATAACGAAGTGCTACAATGGGGTCAAGTTTTGAAGCCTTATGCGCCGGGTATAGGCCGGCTGCCAGGCCTACTATTGAACAGACGAATATACCTGCAACTACCCATCCCCACGGTATCACCACACCGCTCTTTACCAAAAGAGCTACCCCGTTACCAAGCAGGATACCCAGGATGATACCTACTACTGCACCGATGAGGCTTATCAAAATTGATTCGCCAAGGAACTGGAACCGGATATCACGTTTGGTTCCGCCCAGGGCCTTTACCAACCCTATTTCTTTGGTGCGTTCATTTACTGCCACCAGCATAATGTTCATCAGCCCGATGGCGGCACCAATAAGGGTGATGAATGCAATGCCGATCGTACCCTTTTCCAGGAAGCCCAGATTGGTGATGAGGCTTTCGGCAATACTGTCACTTTTATCAATATAGAAATTATCTTCTTCTTTCACATCTAATTTACGAACCGGCCGGAAGGTGCCCTTTGCTTCTCCAATGGCTACATCCATCAATTTTATATCGTTTACCATCACACCCACATTAAAGGAAGAGGTTTGATTGGCATAGAGCCGCCTGATATTATTATACGAAGTAATGACGATCCTGCTGGTATTAAAAAAAGCACTGGAACTTTTCTCTTCCAGTACACCGATCACCCGGTAGGGAATATGATCCACACTCACTACTTTGTCAACCGCTTTCTCCGGGTTCTCGGGATAAAGTTTTTGAGCAACGGCACTGCCCAATAAGCAAATGCTTCTGCCCGACTCTACTTCTGTTGTGGTGAGGTTTCTGCCATAGGCTACTTTATAACCGTTCAATTCCAGGTAATTTTCATCTCCGCCCAACACAAATACATCGGGGTTTGTTTTCTTCCGGTCGTTATTTACTACAATTCCTCTTGGTCCGTTCAGGGCCAATCCTACCCTGGCAGGAAAATTATACCGGTCTTTAAACGCCTTCGCCTCATCATAAGTGATCACTTTTCCCATGTTCGATTTCTTTTCCTTCAATGCCGATTTACGGAGCTTGGTATTCTCCCGTTGCCGGCCACCGCCAATACGCACATTCCTTTCTTTAAAACGAACGCTGAATGAATTGGCCCCCATGGTAGAAAAACTGGTAGTAAGACTGGCACTGGCTGCCTGTATAGAAGTGATGATACCAATAAGCGCCATGATGCCAAATGCAATAATAGCAACGGTGATACCGGTTCGTAATTTATTACCGGAGATATTACGCCAGGAAAGTGCAAAGGTGTCTTTGAGAGTCATATACCTGTATTCACCCTAAAGTTAATAACAGATAGGCATTGCACCGCAAAACTTTTATAAACGGTGGCAACCTGTTTTAAAAGTAAAGCCAGTCAGTAACCAAATTGGGGAACATTCCCAATACGATGATGAGCACAGCGGTGATCCCCAGCAATACCTTAAAGGAGATGGTTATATCTGAACTGTTGACATTTTCTGCTGCAGCGCTGTCTTTAAAATACATGGCCTGTATTACCCGGAAATAATAATAAGCGCTGATGGCAGCGCATAGAACAGCGAATACAACCAGCCAGATATGCTGTCCGTTTTGTACGGCTGCCAGCAGCATATAGAATTTACTCTGGAAACCGGCCGTCAGCGGAATGCCCGTCAGCGATAAGAGGAATATGGTAGCCGTAAGTGCCAGTACCGGTTGCTGTTTTCCCAGACCATTGAATCCGTCAATGGTATAATCGTTCATCTTTACCAGGATGGCAAAGATACCGATGCTTGCCAGGCTGTAAGCCGCCGCATACAGCACCAGGCCTTCTTTTGCCATACCGTTCAATGCAAATAAGGAAAACAGCATGAAGCCGGCCTGCGCAATACTGGAATAAGCCAGCATCCGTTTTACACTTTGCTGGAATACAGCGGTAAGATTACCGATAAGCAAGGTAGCTGCAATAAGTATCACGATCAGTTTCTGCCATTGGACATGCATGGTGCCGAAGGCATTTTCAAACAGGCGTACAAAAGCGAAGAAGGCCGCCGCCTTTACAACCGTGGCCATAAAGGAAGTAAACACGGTTGGGGCGCCATCGTACACATCGGGCGTCCAGAAATGAAAGGGGGCTGCAGAAACTTTGAACGACATAGATATCAGTAACAGCACTAATCCAACAGTGATCATGGGCGGCATAGGCCCGCTGCCTGAAATAATATTACTGATATAGAAAGAACCGGTTTCACTTCCACCATAAAGAAAAGCAATACCCAGCAACATGATACCGGTGGAGAAAGCGCCCATTAAAAAATATTTCAGACTTGCCTCGTTGCTCTTCAGGTTACGTTTGTCGGTTCCGGTTAAAATATACAGGGGTATGGAAACGATCTCGATACCGATGAACAGTATCAGCAGGGTATTGAAGGTAGAGATGAGTACCACGCCGCACAATACAAAAAAAAGCAGTGCAAAATACTCCGATACATGCTCCCCCACTTTTTCAATATCTCTTCCGTTGAGTAAGAAGTAAAGGAGGGTACAACCCAATGCAATATTGATGAACGTTAAATTAAAACTGTTGAAACGAAGCATATCTTTCACATCGATGGAAAAGAAAGACATCCCGCTGTTCAGCTCCATGCAGTTCACGGCAAGCACCAGCACAAGGCCGGTTATTGCCAGGTATTTTGGCGTTGACTTGCTTTTAATAAAAGCCCCGCCCAGCATCATCAGTACTCCCCAGACCGCTGTTAAAATAATTGCATTCATATTCTTGCTCTGCCTGTTGGCAGAAATTATTTTTCGTTATTTGAATCTCAATAAAATTGCCGACACGGTTTCTTTGGTCAGGTCAAGCAACGGCTGCGGAAAAACACCGAACAGGAAAATAAAAACCACCAGCACACTCAATACCAGTTTCTGGTTGAATGAAATTTCCTGTACCGCATTAGTGACAGCATTCGCTTCCCCGTAAAAAACCTTCTGTACCATGTTCAATGTATACACGGCAGCCAGTATGATACTTACCAGGGCCACGGCCGTATAGATCATATTGAATTTGAACAGTCCGCTGAACATCATGAACTCTCCCACAAAGGCATTGGTTAAGGGCAGTGCAATATTGGCCAATGCGATCACCACCAGGAAGATGGTGAGTGCCGGCGCTTTATGTGCAATACCGCCCAGTTCAGATATTTTACGGGTGCCGGTTTGCTTCTCTACCAGGTCGACCACGATCCACATACCGATGATATTGATCCCGTGACTGAACATCTGTATCATTACCCCCTGCAAACCAATACTGCTTTTGGCAAAGATGGCCGCACACATCAACCCTATGTGAGCGATGGATGACCAGGCCACAAAGCGTTTCAGGTCATCCTGCTTGATGGCGATCAGGCTTGCATAGATCATTCCCACCACCGAAAGACCGATCACAATATTATCAAACCGGGTTGCTGCTGCAGGAAAAACCGGCACCAGCCACCTGATCACCGCAAATATGCCCATCTTGACCATGATGCCGCTCAGCACCATTGTGGTAGAAGTGGGCGCCTGCTCATAGGTATCAGGTTGCCAGGTATGAAAAGGAAATACCGGCATCTTAATGGCAAAGGCAACAAAGAATAACCAGAATACCCAGTTTTGTTCCTTGGCAGTAAGTGTGGCATTATAAAAGGCACTCATCGAAAACGAATGCTCGGAATAAGCTGTTGGATACGTATGTGTGTACACATACATGATGCCGATGAGCATGAGCAACGAACCGGCAAACGTATATACAAAGAACTTGAAAGTAGCCTGTATCCGTCGCTCTCCGCCCCAGCGGCTGCAAAGAAAGTACGCAGGGATAACCGCCAGTTCCCAGAAGAAATAAAAGATCAGTACATCCATAGCGGTGAATACTCCCATCAATCCCGCCTGTGTTAGCAGCATCAACCCGTAGTATGCATTGGCATTTTTAAAGCTGGTTTTGCTGGTTGCAATAAAGATGAGGGGAAAGGCAACCGCAGTTAAAGCCGTAAGCATATGCCCCATGCCATCAAGCCCCAGGGAGAGATTACTGCCCACATATTTCAGCCAGAAGTAACTTACATTATTAAGGTAGAAATGTTTTGTGTTGTCGGAATAGACCAGGCTTACAATAGATATCCCTAATGTTATCAGCGAAGCGGTCAATGCCCAGGCCTTCACCTTTTTATCTTCACGGATGATAAAAGCTACCACCCCTGCCAGCAGCGGAAACCAGGTGAGCAGCTCCGGGAATGTTATCCAAATATTTTTCGGGTCCATATCTTCTTACAAAAACAATTGAACGATGAATAAAATTAAAATACCCAGCACCATCATCAGCACGTACGCACCTACCTGGCCTGATTGCAGCAAACGTATCTGGCGGCTGCTGTAATTAACTGCTTTGCCGATGCCGTTCACAAAACCATCAATGCCTTTCTTCTCAACCACGTTATTGAAATATTTTCCTATGGCCAGCACCGGTTTTACAATGATGGAATCATACAGTTCATCCACGTACCATTTATTTTCCAGCACTTTGCCCAGGCCGGTTTCTTCCTTACCTGTCTTTTGGTATTTGCTGAATTTATTCCAGGCATATAATAAAGCACCCAATGCAAGCGCAACGGAAATACCCATCAGCATATATTCCTTTGAGTGACTCAGCGCAGATTGTTTAACCGTAATAGCATTGCCCTGTGCAAATACCGGGGCTAAAAATTCTTCCAGCCGGTGCCCGCCGTGCATGAATATTTCCGGTATGCCGATCCATCCGCCGATAACAGAAAGGATGGCGAGTATGATGAGAGGAATAGTAATTGCTTTCGGACTCTCATGCAGGTGATGTTCCTGCTCATGCGTGCCCCTGAATTTCCCCAGGAAGGTCATGGCATATAAACGGAACATATAGAAGGCGGTCATGATGGCCCCTAACACGCCCACGCCCCACAACAATGGGTTTTTTGCAAAGGCCGCAGCCAGTATCTCATCTTTTGAAAAGAACCCTGAGAAAGGCGGCATGCCTGCTATGGCCAAACATCCCAGCAGGAATGTGATATGCGTAGCACTCATATATTTTTTAAGCCCGCCCATATTTCGGATATCCTGTTCGCCGCTCATGGCATGAATAACACTGCCGGCACCAAGGAACAACAGTGCTTTAAAGAATGCATGCGTCATTACATGAAATACGGCACCGGTATAGGCACCAACGCCAAGCGCTAAGAACATATATCCCAACTGGCTCACGGTTGAGTAAGCCAATACTTTTTTAATATCGTTTTGTTTAAGTGCAATGGTGGCCGCCAGAATAGCGGTAGCCAAACCAACAAGAGCAACCACGTTTTGAGAAACGGGCGCCATCGTATACAATATATTGCTGCGGGCAATCATGTAGATACCGGCCGTGACCATGGTAGCCGCATGGATCAAAGCACTTACGGGTGTTGGACCGGCCATGGCATCAGGCAGCCAGGTATACAAAGGTATCTGGGCGCTTTTACCCATGGCACCTACAAATAATAATAAGGTGATGCCGGTAATATCAACAATGGTTATTTTTCCAGAGGCGACAAGTTTTGGAACACTTTCAAATACATTATGAAAATCAACCGAACCGACTTTAGAAACCAGCCAGAACACGGCCAGTAAAAAACCAAGGTCGCCGATGCGGTTCATGATGAATGCTTTCTTGGCGGCAATATTGTAATTGGTATTTTTAAACCAGTACCCGATCAGTAAATAAGAGCAAAGCCCCACGCCTTCCCAACCAATGAACATGATCACATAGTTGGCGCCCATCACCAATAACAGCATGGAGAACACGAACAGGTTGAGGTAAGCAAAATATTTTGCAAAATCCTTCGGCTCTTCATCGTGCATATAAGCCGTTGAATACACATGTATCAAAAAGCCAACACCGGTTATTATCAATAAGAAGAGGGAAGAAAGCGGGTCGACCTGGAAATCGAAACCGATCTTAAGTGCATCTGTGTTTATGAAATCAAAATAATGGGCAACGTATGTATTGCCGCCTTTAACAATAAAGAAAACATACACGCTGATGAGGAATGAAAGAAAAACCGTTCCGCTGCCAATGATCCCGGCCAGGCCTTTGGAAACCTTCTTCCGGCCCAGGCCATTGAGTAAAAAACCCAGCAAAGGCAGCACGGGAATTAACCAAACCATGTGTAAGACATTTCTCATACCCCTATCCCCTAAAGGGGAATTTTTGTTTTTATTTCAAAATATTATTAATAGTCCTGCCTTTCTCCCCTTTAGGGGATGGGGGCTTTAATTCTTTAACCTGTTTAAAAAATTTATATCCACCGAGTGAATATTCCGGTACATCATTACAATGATCGCCAGCCCCACACTTACTTCAGCCGCAGCCACCACCATAATAAAGAATACAAATATCTGGGCGTCGCTTACCACGCTGGGCAGGCTTTGCACCACCGGCGAAGCTGCATGCATTTTAGAAAATGCCACCAGCAATAAATTCACCGAGTTCAGCATCAGTTCTATGCACATAAAGATGATGATGGAATTGCGGCGGGTAAGTACCCCCACAATACCGGTGCAGAATAAGGCTACCGCCAGACCTATGTACCATTTGATTTCCATACTTATCTCACTAATTAATCGAATTACACCAATTACACGAATTAGTTTCAACACCTATTCGTGTAATTCGTTTCAATTCGTGTTATACTTTTTCTTTTTTACCAACTACTACTGCCCCGATCATGGCACTTAAAAACAATATGCTGCTTATCTCGAAAGGGATCACATAATCGCTGAATAACACTCTACCCAGTTCTTTAATGAGTCCGCTTTTACCACTGCCCATCTGCACCATATTGCCGGCGGAACCTGATTTTGTGATGGCAGATATCAAAACCAGGAATAAACAACCACCGGAGATCAATCCGGCAAACTGCAAAAGCCTGCTCTTCTTTGGCTCCGATTCGGCATTCAGGTTCATCAGCATCACCACAAATAAGAACAATACCATAATGGCACCGGCATATACAATGATATTTACGATCGCCAGGAACTGTGCGTTCAGTAAGATATAATGCCCCGATATGGCAAAGAAAACGACGATGAGGGATAAGATGCTGTGTACCGGGTTCTTACTGGCAACAACCATGATGGCACTTGCCAATGCCAGTGCAGACAATGCCCAAAATAATATTTCTGTTATACTCATAAACTCTTAGTTCGCCTTTTCTCTTTTAACCCGGTTGCCCAACGCTTTTTTATATGCATCGGGCTCATTTACGGGATGAGGAATCAGTAATTCATTTTTATTGTAGATAAACTGCTTGCGCTGGTAATCTGCCGGCGCAAATGTTTCACTTAAATAAATAGCGTCTTTCGGGCAGGCTTCTTCACACAATCCGCAGAAAATGCAACGCAGCATATTGATCTCGTATTTGGCTGCATACTTTTCTTCCCGGTATAAATTCTCCTCACCGGTTTGTCTTTCTGCTGCTTCCATGGTAATGGCTTCGGCCGGGCAGGCTACCGCACATAATCCGCAGGCCGTGCAGTTCTCTCTTCCTTCTTCATCCCTGTTTAAAATGTGCAGTCCGCGAAACACCGGGCTGAACGGTCTTGTCTTCTCGGGGTAGTTAATGGTAGGCTTCTTCTTAAACATGTGCATGAAGGTGATCATCATGCCCTTGAAAATAGAAACCAGGTAAAGCCGCTCCAGGAAACTCATTTCCCTGCGATCAACCTGTTTCCCCCTTGTAGTTAATGCTTGCATATTGTTTATTAAGCCGGCTTCGATAAACTCAGCCCGGCAATTCGTTCGATAAAATTAAAAATGCCAGTTGTTCTGTTTTACTAAGACCAATGCCCCTGTTACCAGCATATTTACCAATGCCAGTGGAATCAATACCCGCCAGCCCAGGTTCATCAACTGATCGTAGCGGAATCTGGGAATGGTCCATCGTACCCACATGAACAGGAAGATGAAGCAAGCCGCTTTCGTCATCAGCGCCATTACGCCAAACAAGGCCATCCAGTTCTGGTTATAATTCGCTTCATTTAAAAATGGTATATCGTATCCGCCAAAGAATAAGGTAGACATGATCACACTGCTCACAAACATATTAATATACTCAGAGAAAAGATAGAAACCCAGTTTCATGGATGAATACTCGGTATGATAACCACCGATCAGTTCGTTTTCTGCTTCGGGCAGATCAAACGGCGTTCTGTTGCACTCAGCAAATGCGCAGATAAGAAATATCAAAAAGCCCAGTGGCTGGTAAACAATGTTCCATAATCCACTTTGCTGCTGTAATACCATTTCTTTCAGGCTGAGCGTTCCTGTTACCATCAGCAAGGCGATCAGCGAAATACCCATGGGCAGTTCGTAACTGATGATCTGTGAGGCCGCTCTTAATCCACCCATCAACGAATATTTGTTGTTGCTTGCCCATCCGCCGATCATGATGCCGTATACACCCATGCTCACCACGGCAAACACATACAATATACCCACGTTCACATCGGCGATCTGTAAAGATATCTCCCGGTCGAAGAGGGTTATCTTGTCTCCCCAGGGAACCACGGCCCCTGTCATGATGGCCGTAAGCATGGCCAATGAAGGACCCAGTATGAATAAAAATTTAGAAGATAAATTCGGGATAATCTCCTCTTTGAAGAATAGTTTCAATCCATCGGCCACCGGTTGCAGAAGTCCAAAAGGGCCTGCCCTGTTTGGACCGCGTCTGTCTTGAAGAACAGCGGCAACCTTTCTTTCAGCAAACGTGGTATACATCGCAATGAGCAATGAAGCCATCACAACGATAACGATGAGTACCAGTTTCTCCACTATTAAAAGCCAATCGATCACTAAAAGCATAATCCTTTATTAAAATATTTTTAGTCTTTTTTTAAACCCCATTGGGTTGATTCGCCGGCCCCATTTACATGGTCGCCTGATTTTGCAAAATCGTTCATATTTGCCGGTCTGCCTATTTCACTTAAATGAATGTTGGGATTATTCACTCCACTAACATTGTGTATGTTCATCATCAATTTCGGATCCCTTCCTCCCATCACTTCTTTAACAGTATCCTTTGGCATTTCCAGATCCTGGTATTTATTGGCGCCAATAACCGAATGACGGCTGATGGTTGTGAGGCCTTCTACCGTCCAGTCGCCCGTTTTCTTTTTATCAAAGCGACAGGTATTGCAGATCCACCCGGGTTTACCGTCGTAGCTCTGCACTTCACCCCATTCGTCTTTACGGGCAGTAACACGATACACTTCATCGCCCCGTAACCACAAGGTAGCTTTCCCGCAGCATTTTGGATTTTCGCAATTGCGGTGTGCATCCACCGGCTTGGTGAACCAAACCCTGTTCTTAAAGCGGAATGTTTTATCAGTTAATGCTCCCACCGGGCAAACATCGATCATATTTCCGCTGAAATCATTATCAATGGCTTTGGAAATATAGGTTGATATTTCAGCATGATCGCCGCGGTCTAAAATACCGTGCACTCTTTTATCGGTTAACTGATCGGCTACATACGTGCAACGGTAACAAAGAATACACCTTGTCATGTGCAGCTGAATGTAAGGACCAATATCTTCTTTTTCGAAGGTTCTTCTTTTGAATTCGTACCGGGTTCCTTCTTTGCCATGATCGTAGCCCAGGTCCTGCAGGTGGCATTCGCCGGCCTGGTCGCAGATTGGGCAATCCAACGGGTGATTGATGAGTAAGAACTCAACTACGCCATTCCTTGCATCGGTCACTTTATCGCTGGTGATATTTTTAACCACCATACCGTCCATTACATTGGTGCGACAGGAGGCAACAAGTTTCGGCATGGGTCTTGGATCGGCTGTTGAACCGGCAGCCACTTCCACCAGGCAGGTGCGGCATTTACCGCCACTGCCCTGCAGTTTGCTGTAGTAGCACATAGCGGGTGGTGTAACGTCTCCACCAATCTGCCTGGCTGCATTCAATATAGTAGTACCCGGCGCAACTTCTATCGTGATGTTGTCGATGGTTACTTTAAAATTTGCAGGTGCTTCTTTTTTTATTTCGTCTGCCATGCCCCTATCCCCTAAAGGGGAATTTTACGTTTATAATTATGTATACTTCTTCGATACCCTTAATCACAAAATTTTAAATTCTACGATCAACAGCAGAGTCCCAAGTTCCCCTTTTAGGGGGCGGAGGGGCTATGCTGTTACCGGCACATGAATCGGGTCGGCATAATGTGCCAGCCCATAATTTTTTCTTACACATTCATCCGGGTTGTTCACATGCCATTCAAACTCGTCACGGAAATGACGGATAGCCGCCGCCACCGGCCAGGCTGCTGCATCACCCAAGGGACAAATGGTATTGCCTTCGATCTTGCGTTGGATATCCCAAAGCAGGTCAATATCGCTCATCTTTCCTTTTCCATTATCTATATTCAATAATATCTTTTCCATCCAGCCGGTTCCTTCGCGGCAAGGCGAACATTGTCCGCAACTTTCATGGCGGTAGAACCTGGCCAATGTATAGGTATGTTTTACCACACACTGTGCATCATCTAATACGATAAAACCACCCGAGCCCATCATACTGCCTGTTGCAAAACCGCCGTCGCTTAAACTCTCATAGTTCATCAGCCGTTTCTCTCCTTTGGCTGTAGTCAATAACAGGTTTGCCGGAAGAATGGGAACAGATGAACCGCCCGGAATGCAGGCTTTTAATTTTCTTCCTTTGGGAATACCCCCGCAATATTCATCGCTGTAAATAAATTCTTCTACAGATATCGTCATGTCAATTTCATAAACTCCCGGCTTATTGATATTGCCGCAGGCGCTCATGAGTTTGGTGCCGGTGCTTTTTCCAATACCGATCTTTGCATATTCTTCTCCGCCATCGTTGATGATGGGAACAACCGCTGCGATCGTTTCCACGTTATTAACCACGGTGGGTCTTTCCCAGGCACCTTTAACAGCCGGGAACGGGGGCTTGATCCTGGGATTACCCCGTTTGCCTTCCAGTGATTCTATCAGTGCTGTTTCCTCGCCGCATATATAAGCGCCGGCGCCGCGGTGAACATATATCTCACAATCGAAACCGGTGCCTAAAATATTTTTTCCCAAAAAACCGTTTTGTTTTGCTTCTGCAATGGCCTGTTCTAAAATATCAACGATCCAGTGATATTCACCACGTATGTATATATAAGAAACATTGGAGCCAAGTGCAAATGACGAAACGATCATTCCTTCAATTAAGATATGCGGAATGAATTCCATCAGGTAACGGTCTTTAAACGTTCCCGGCTCACTTTCATCGGCATTAACCACCAGGTGGCGGGGAATACCTTCGGGCTTGGCAATAAAACTCCATTTTAACCCGGTAGGAAAACCGGCACCGCCACGTCCACGCAGGCCACTTTTCTTTACTTCTTCCACGATATCTGCCGGTGCCATTTTCAATGCCTTCTCTACGCTGCGGTAACCACCCTCACGGCGGTAAACGTCGTAATAGCGGATGCCTTCCACATGTGCTTTGTCTAATAATAATTTTCTACTCATAGCCCCTATCCCCTAAAGGGGAACGATTATGTTTTAAGGTTTATCTTTTGTTGTCAAGATCAAAAATTGTTTTTAGTTGTCGGACACGAAAGTCTCCCTTCGGTGGATTTAGGGCGCTTTTACTGCCTGTCTTGCAAACAGCACCCATCTTTTCCCTTTCTTCACCCATACTTCCAGTACTTTCAAATGAAAGTTATAGGATACCCCTTTCATGGTTGCTGCAATATCTGCTACAAAACGAACACTGGCCATGTTCCCATTCATTGAAACAGCGATGCTGTCTTCTTTAAAACCCTGGTAACTGATATACCCGGATTCAAAGTCTTTAATGATTTCACTCTTCGTCTGTACCCAGCCATTGCTGTGCCCGTAACTCAGCACTTTATCTGTTTGCTGGTTGATGGAAACCGTATTCCTATTAACCAGCGCCTGGTGAAATTCTTTCATCGTTTGTATCAACTTTACTTCATCTGTGGTTTGTGCAAAGCTGTTTACAGCAACAAAAAAGAACAATATGGTTAAGAACTTCTTCAAGTATCAATTTACCTTTGCCCGGTGTTCTTCAATAATGGCATCTATCTTTTCTTTTGTCAGGTGTTCCCGGTAATTTTTTCCCAGTTGCATCATAGGGGCATAGCCGCAGGCACCCAGGCACTCCACCGTTTTTAGGGTGAATAACCCATCCGCCGTTGTTTCACCAACGCCGATGTTCAGCTTCTGTTTAATATAAGCAATGATCTCATCACTTCCGTTGAGCATACAGGGCCCTGTTTGGCAAACCTCGAACATATATTTACCAACCGGTTTTAAATTATACATGCTGTAAAAGCTGGCTACTTCATACACTTCAATGGGTTCGATCTTTAATACCGATGCCACATAATCCATCACCGGCACATCCAGCCATCCGCCGAATTCTTCCTGCGCCAAATGCAATACAGGAAGCAGGGCGCTTTTGTGTTTGCCCTCCGGGTAGCGGGACATCAGTTCTTTTACCTTATTTAATTTTTCTTCAGAAAACTGTATCATCTAAGTCAAAAGTTAAAAGTCAAAATTCAAAAAAGCAGTTCAGTTTTAAGAGCCCCATTTTGAATTTCCAATTCCTATGCATCCATTTCACCTGCTATCAAATTCAAGCTACTCATGGTGATCACTGCATCACTCAGCATTCCGCCTTTCACCAGTTCTTCAAAAGCCTGGTAATAAATAAAACAGGGCCGGCGGAAGTGTAACCGATACGGCGTTCTGCCACCATCACTTATTAAATAGAAACCCAGCTCACCATTGGCTCCTTCCACCGCACTATATACTTCTCCTTCGGGAATAGCTGTTTCGCCCATCACTATTTTAAAGTGATAGATAAGCGCTTCCATCTTGGTATAAACATCTTTCTTTTCGGGCAGATAATAGGCAGGAGCATCGGCGTGATATACTTCTGCTTCGGCGCCTTTGAATTCCTGTACTTTCTGGTAGGCCTGTTCAATAATGCTCAGGCTTTGCCACATCTCTTCGTTACGAACCAGGAAACGGTCGTAACAATCGCCCGTTGTTCCAACCGGAATGATAAAATCAAAATCTTCGTAACTGCTGTAGGGAGTATGAACACGTACGTCGTAATCAACACCGGCGGCCCGCAGGTTAGGACCCGTAAACCCATAGTTCAACGCACGCTCAGCTGCAATGGGGCCACAACCGATGGTACGATCCATGAAAATACGGTTGCGGGTGAAAAGGTTTTCAAACTCCTTTAACGTACGGGGATATTCTTTCAGGAATTTTTCGAGTTTTTCAAATGCCTTAGGAGTGAAATTCCTTTCAAAACCGCCAATACGCCCAATAGTAGTAGTAAGACGGGAGCCACATATTTCTTCATATATCTCATAAATTAGTTCACGGTATTGCATTACATACAAAAACCCGGTGAAAGCACCGGTATCCACACCCACAATAGAATTGCAGATCAGGTGATCGGAGATCCGGGATAGTTCCATGATGATCACCCGTAAATAATCAACCCGTTTGGGTGTTTTTATACCAAGCAGTTTTTCGCAGGTGAGATGCCAGCCCATATTATTAATGGGCGATGAGCAGTAATTCAGACGGTCGGTAAGCGGGGTGATCTGGTAAAGCGGCCTTCGTTCGGCTATCTTTTCAAAAGCCCGGTGAATATACCCGATAGTGGAGGTGGATTTTAATATGCGTTCCCCATCCAACTCCAGGATATTCTGGAATACTCCATGGGTAGCCGGGTGCGTAGGCCCCAGGTTCAGCGTGGTGGTCTGCTTTTCAATACTTCCTTCGGGTAATAAAATATGATCACTCATGCCCCTCTGTTAATTCGTTTTTGATTTTTAATATGCGTATACAACTCGTTGATAAAAAAAAGAGCCATTGCTCCAAATAATATTCCACCGGTTAGCTTCATCCCTTCTTTTGCTTCCCTGTATTGATAGAAATTCATCACAGAGTCTGTTATCAAAATCACAATAATAAAGATCAGGAATATCAATCTGTATTTTGGGTTCTTTTTAAACATAGTAATACTCCTTTATTACCTTCCAAACATTTCATCGTCCTTATCGATCCGCAACTGGTCTTCCACGGGGTATTGTTTCCGCATGGGGAAATAATCCATCTCATCCACATTCAGTATCCTTACCAGGTTGGGGTGACCAATAAAATTCACGCCAAAGAAATCATAGGTCTCTCTTTCCATATGGTTGGCCGACCTATACAATGCGGTTGCGCTGAATACATCAGGCTTTTGTATGTCTGCAAATACCTTAAACCGGATCCGTACATTATCAACGAGATTATGCAGGTGATATACAACAGCCAGTTCTTCTCCTTTGCGGTCGGGGTAATGAACAGCCTGCAGATCGGTAAGAAACTGAAATTTTAACTCAGCATCATCGTATAAGAACTGGAGAACTTTTAAATTCAGGTCTTTGGGCGCTGTAAAAGTGAGCATACCATAGGGCTCCTGCCAGTTGGTTAGCTGGTCGCCGAATTTTTCAGTTAGTTTTAGTTGTATCGTTTCGTTCGTCATAACCCCAAACCCCAAAAGGGGCTTTGCATCTTTTAATTTCCTTAAAGTATTTTACACCCAGCTCACCCTTCAGGGGGCGGAGGGGGTTTATTGAATTCCGTATCCCGCCAGTAACTCTTTATACTGATCGCTGTGCCTTCTTCTTAAGCCTTCTGTATTCACCAGTTCCTGTATTTTGATAAATCCATCCAGGATGGCTTCCGGTCTTGGCGGGCAACCGGGTACATACACATCCACCGGTATCACCTGGTCGATGCCCTGTAAAACAGAATAAGTGTCGAATATTCCGCCTGATGATGCACAGGCGCCAACAGCCATCACCCAGCGTGGCTCCGCCATTTGCAGGTAAACCTGTCGTAATACCGGGGCCATCTTTTTTGCAATGGTACCCATCACCAGAATGAGATCGCACTGACGGGGAGAAAAGCTCATACGCTCTGCCCCAAACCGTGCCAGGTCGTAATGACTGGCAGCGGTGGCCATGAATTCAATGCCACAACAGCTTGTTGCAAAAGGCAGGGGCCAGATGGAATTTTTTCGGGCAAGACTCACCACTTTTTCCAGGTTAGTTGCCATAAACCCCTCGCCCATGTATCCCTCAGGAATCCCTTCGAACTTGACGTGGTTATTGTATTGTACCGGACGAGACATTGCTATTTAAGATTTAATATTGGTTTATTTAATATTACCAAGGTCACAAAAATTCAGAACTCTTTTTAATTTTAAATATCCCATCTTCAATATTCAATAATTTATTCTTCCCACTTCAACGCACCCTTCTTAAAAATATATACAAGCCCTGTTATAAACAACGCCACAAATACCACCACGGCGATGAATCCACTCCATCCGAGCTCCCTGAAATTGACTGCATATGGGTAGAAGAAGATCACTTCCACATCAAACAACACAAACAATATGGCAACCAGGAAATATTTAATGGCCATGGGCTGCCGGGCATTGCCTTTTATCTCTATACCACTCTCAAAATTCTGGAGTTTATCGGAGGTTTTGCGTTTGGGACCAAGCCAGTCGGATAGCAGGATGATGGTAGCTATTAACCCAATGGCAAAGATCATCTGGAGTCCAATGGGCAGGTAGTTTGCCGCATTGTTAACATCGGTAGCCTGTAACAGAAAAAAGCGCATTGGATTAATTGTTCTGATTACCGGCAAAAATAAGGCAGCAGAAGCAATATTCAATAGATTGAAAAATAAATCCCCGTTACTGAATCAGTAACGGGGATCACCTATTTACCTTTCTTTTTTACTTTTTTTTTGGAGCCGTGCCGCCGGTCTTAGGTGGTGTTGGTTTACCGGGAGCTGTGGGTGTCTGGTTGATCACTTTACCATCCTTCCCGATCATGGTCACTTTGCCATTTTCGATGATGGTAGTAACACCGTCTTTTACGGTGGTTACTTTACCTTCTTTAGTGATCACTGTAGTTGATCCATCAGATCCAACGGAAGTGATCGACCCATCAGGGCCCATCGTTACTTTATCGGCCTTATTTACCGGTTTTGTATTGGGCCTGAATGTTATTTTAGAGATCACATCTTTATTGGCTAATACTTCCGGGTCAGCAGCATCCACCAATAGTGCCTTATCGGCAAAGCTCAATGCCAGGTCTTTATTCTTTTCAATATTCGCCGAGTAAGCGATCATATATTTATAACTACCCAGCAACTGTGCGGCAATTTTTGATTTATCGGGAGCTGCTTCACCTACAGCGATGGCTTTTGCAAACGCATTATTGGCAAGACCATAAGCCATAACCGTATCAATACCCCAGTAAGACTTACCCATCATATAATATCCGAAAATATCATCGGGGTATTTTTGGGTATAGATATCAAATATCTCACTGGCGGGTGCAAATTTTCCTATCCGGAAGAAACTATATCCTGCATTATAGATATCTGTTTTTGTAGGTGTCTTCTTTATACCCAGCACTTTTTTATACCATTCACCCGCTTCTGCATACTGTCCTCTTTTTTCATAGGTAGAGGCCACTGATTTTAACAAGGCCACTTTGCCGGCTTCGGTGCTGTCCAGTTCAACTGCCTTAGATATGTATGTACCTGCCAATGCTTCATTCCCTGGAAATTTCAGCAATATTTCTCCATAAGTAAACCAGTCCCGAACCCCGATCTTTTCCGGTTTTTGATTTTTGAAATACTGTTCAAATGCATTCTTTGCGCCAACAGAATCGTTGAGCTTGTATGCTGAATAAGCTATCAATCCATACAGGTTCGGATAGGGATTAGAAGTGGCGGTTACACAAGCATTTGCTGCCGAAATGGTTTCCGCAAACAAACCCTGAGCATATTTCATCTGTGCCTGAAGAAAACAGGCATTGGTTTCATCCGAGCCTTTTGCATTCAGATATTTATTCAGGTATTCGGCAGACTTAACCACATCTGTTTCATAAAAATACTGGTGCAATTTCCAATACACGGTAGTATAGTTCGGGTCAAGCGCTATCGCTTCTTCATAATACCGTAGAAATATATCCCGCTGTGTTTCACCCTGTGATTGGTAGATCCTGCCAATGCGGTATTTCGCCCTTGCGTACCTGGGATCTATTGCCAGTGCAGCTTCATACGTACGCTGAGCGGTGCCGCCATCGCCTGCTTTGCGGTATGCATCGCCCAGGTCGGTCAATACCCTTGGATCTTTAAAGCCCTTAATATTGGTAGCCTGTTGCAGTTTCTCTACAGCATAGGCAGCATCGCCAAGCTTGGAATCAAAATCTCCGTTTGCAAACCCAACAGCATCCAGCACATCAATACTTTTACCTTTGCTCAGGCTGATGGCCGTTTCAAAATGATTGCGTGCCTCCTGTGTTTTTCCTTCCAGCAACTCTATATGGCCCAGGCCTGCATTCAGTAATGCACTGTTTGGATTTGCAGCCAACCCCTTGGTATATACCGAGCGGGCGCCGGCAATATCTTTATCCTCATCAGGAGCTATCAATGTCTGACCCAGCCAGTAAGCTGCTTCTTCATTAGCCGGGTTGGCAGCGAGCAATCCCTGGAACACATTCTTTGCACTGATGTATTTGTCGTAGTACAAAAACTTCTTTCCATCGTCAATGCTTTGTGCATGAACCATGCTCACTGCTACGAGGCTGCTTAACAGGATCAGTGTAAATTTTAACTTCTTCATTTCTTTTGCTGTTTAAGTCTTTACAATAATATTAATTTTCCAAAACATCCCGCCGTTATTTACTAATAAACTTTCTATAATTTTTTGGTCATCTTCACATTCCTCACTTCAAAATCCATTACCGTACCCAGGTAAGCTCTTTTAAAGATCAATTGTCCTCTTTCGCTTCTCATAAAGTTTGAAAACCCCGTACCCAACCCGCCATATCCTTCCTTTACTATGTAATACAAACCACGTACCAAAGGATATCGCCTTGTTAAGATGCTTGCCTGCAGCGGTTTTACATAAGGCGAATCCACACAAAGGTCGCAGGAAACGTAGGCTATTTTTACTTTGTTTAGCATATTCACCTGGGCCGTATCTTCCGGGTTACCGATCCAGCTTACGCCAACAAAACCGATGGCATCTTCATTAGCGGCCACATAGTTAATTACGTCCTGACTGCTTTTTACAGCCTTCACCACGCTGGTATCAAATTTTGCTCCTTTAAGGATACTATCCATAACAAACCGAACGGTGCTGGTTGCATTTAACCCATCGAATATCATTTTCTGGTTCCTGTTCCCCTTACCCGAAAGCTGTTGTTTCAACCGTTCGGGTGTAAATAAGGTGTCGCTGCTTTTGTTGTTTACTATGATGGTGATGGCGTCGTAGGCAATTGTGCTCCAGCGTGGAGAGTAGTTGAGACTGTCTTTGTAAAACTTATCTTCTTCATCAATAAGCCCCCGGGTAACAATGATCATGCGGTTGGCCGTATCGGAAAAGAAATCCTTAAAGCAGTTTGCTTCCGTTTTATATTCGGCAATGATCCTGGCACCTGGGAAGGATCTTTCAAAAACCTTTATCTGCTCTTCGATAACCGGTTTGAAAGATTCATCCACACTGATATGGATGGTACCGTTCTTTAGCGAGTACAGTGGATCTTTTTCTGCCTGGTTACATGCCGTTAAACAAAACCAGGTTATTAAGAAGCCAAAACCAACCCTCTTCCAATGCCGCAAAATATCTTTATTAATCAATGCCTTAAATAGTTTTTTCGGATGCCCCGATAAACCCTGAACAACCCGTATACAACACAAACGCCGCCAAAGATCATGAGGATGTTCTCATCGTATTGAAGCGCCAGGTCGGGGTTGAATTTTTTAATGAACAGGAGAAAAATACCCATGCCAGACCACAGTATTCCCATGCCAATATCCATGATGCTTTTCATGCGGATATATCGCTTATCTCTTTCACTCAGTTGTTCCTTTTCAAATTCTTCCAGCGCCATATATTATGTTTATGCCCCGCCATTGGCGGGGCTGTGAAATTAAGAAATTAATTTTTTAATCAGTCGGCTCCGGTAAACTTTACCGGGATGCTGTAATATACCGATACGTTCTCACCCCTTGCCTTGCCCGGCACCCAGTCGGGCATTTTCTTCAACACCCTTATTACCTCTTTATTAAATATATCTCCACCATCCTGGGTGATCTTGAAACCCTTCAACTTACCCTCGTAACCCACCACAAAAGTGACTTTCACACTTACCGATTCTCCCTCTGCCATTTGATCCGGGTTGTTGAGATGTTTCCGCAAAAAGTTCATCAGCGCTTCTGTTCCGCCAGGAAAGGAAGGAGCTACATCCACTGCATCCAGGCCAAGAGGTATCAACGGATCAACCTTAACCGGCTCTGGTTTACCTGTACCGGGATCGGGCGTTGTTGGGGGTATAGGTGTATCGGGACTACCCGTTACAACCACACTGGTATTGCTGATAATTGTTTTATCATCTATCAACCGGATAGAATCCGTTTTATCTGTTTTATCAACAATTTTAATGTTGTTATTAAAATTAGCGGCATTAACCGGGGCTGCTGTCCAGGGTTGTTTAACCGGTGGTTTTGGAGTTTCTGGTTTTTTAGGTTCCTCCTTCGGTTTGGCAGGATCGGTTTTGCCTAACTCGGGCCCCGGAATTTCATACAACCGGCCTGTAACATGATTCTTGCTTTGAGGGATAAAGGTGAATGCCATAAATCCACCAGCAGCTACTATCATAATGGCCAGGGCTTTTTTTACCCGGTTTTGATAAAACTTACGAAGTACATAAGCGCCATAGGCTTTGTTTCGTTTTTCGAAAACAATGTCGAGGACATCGCTTTTCAAGATCAGATTACTGTTCATATAGTTGGGTTTTGAAGTCAGGAAATAAATTCAAAACCGGCGCCGTGTTCGGTAGTAAGATGTGATAGTCTGGAGATTCCATAAAGAAAGGTATAAGGTAAATAGCTACAAGGGGGAAGAATAAGAAGACTCAAGGGAAATAGCCACAAGGGACAAGCATAATACAAAGAAGACCTTGTTCATTATACTGCCCCTTGAAGCTTGTGGCTTGCAGCTTATCTTTGCGCCATGAAAATTTTAATGGTTTGCCTGGGCAATATCTGCCGCAGCCCGTTGGCAGAAGGTATCCTGCAGGATAAAGCCCGGAAGGCCGGACTGAACTGGACGGTAGAAAGTGCCGGCACCAACGGCTACCATACCGGTGAGCCGCCGCATCATTTGAGCATTAAAGTAGCCAGGGAGAACGGCATTGACATCAGCCAACAACGAAGCAGGCGGTTTGTTGCTTACGACTTTGAACAATACGATCTTATTTATGCCATGGCAACCGATGTGCTGGAAGATATTAAACGCATCAGCCGGGATAAATTCGACGCAACTAAAGTAGATTTGTTTTTGAACGAGGTTTACCCGGGCGAAGACCGTGACGTGCCCGATCCCTGGTACGGAACAGAAATAAATTTTCATGAAGCGTATGCCATTATTGACCATGCCTGCAAAACGATCATAGCGAATAATAAAATCATTACTGAACGAACATGACCAAACCATCCATACCTCAAGGGACAAGAGATTTTTCGGCTGAAACTGTCCGGAAGCGGAATTATATTTTTTCTACGATAAGAAATGTATTTGAACTCTATGGTTTTGAACCGCTGGAAACTCCGGCATTTGAGAATCTTGATACCCTGATGGGTAAATACGGAGAAGAAGGAGACAAACTTATTTTTAAGATATTGAATAACGGCCTTGATAACCCTGAGAAAGAAAAACAACTAAGAGACGATTTTGAAAAAGTATTGGAGGGGAAAAATATAAAAGGCATTACCGAAAGAGCATTAAAATACGACCTCACCATTCCCTTTGCCCGGTACGTGGCAATGAATCATACCAAGTTGACTTTCCCGTTCAGGCGTTATCAAATTCAACCCGTATGGAGAGCTGATCGTCCGCAAAAAGGCCGTTACCGGGAGTTTACCCAATGTGATGCCGATGTGGTGGGAAGTCTTTCCCTAGTGAATGAAGTGGAGCTGGCCAATATCTACCACGAAGTGTTTATTCAATTAGGAATTAAGAATTATGAATTAAGAATTAACAGCCGTAAGATCTTAACAGCGCTTGCAGAATTATGCGGTGGCGCCGATAAGATGACCGACATCAGCATTGCTATTGATAAACTGGATAAGGTCGGGCTTGAAAAAGTAAAAGAAGAACTGCAGCAACGTGGTTTGAATGATCAACAGACAAAAACGATTGAAAACTACCTGAACATCTCGGGAAGCAATGAACAAAAACTGTCATCGATAAGATCCCTGATCGGCTCAATGGAAAGCGGCAAACAGGGAATTGCAGAAATAGAATTTGTATTTGAGCAAACAAAGAATACAAATCTCATCATCGACTTTACGTTGGCAAGAGGATTGAATTATTACACCGGTATCATCTTTGAAGCCAAAGCACCTGAAGAAGTAAAGATGGGCAGCATCGGTGGGGGCGGACGCTACGATGATCTCACCGGCTTATTCGGCGTGCCCAATATTCCCGGCGTGGGTATCTCCTTTGGTGTTGACAGGATCTATGATGTGCTGGAAGAAATGAACCTCTTCCCGGAGAATTTACAGGTAAGCACAAAAGCATTGTTCTTTAATATGGGTGAAGCAGAAAGCCGTTTTGCTTTCGGCACCATGCAAAAACTCCGCAGCAGTGGCATTGCCTGCGAATTATACCACGAGCCTGTAAAGATCAACAAGCAATTCACGTATGCCGAGAAGAAAAATATTCCTTTCGTAATAATCATCGGCAGCAAAGAAATGGAAGAGGAGAATTGTTCTGTAAAAAACCTGGATACAGGCGTACAGGAAGTTGTTGCGCTTGAAAAACTGGTTGAGTATTTGAAGAATCTCTAAGTTTTATTTTGAACCACATAGACACAGTAGAAAACATAGAATTCACATAGAAAAACTATGTTGCCTATGTTCCTATGTGGTTCAATTTTTTTATACCCCTTCATAAATAACCGCAGCTCCCTGCCCCACTCCCACACACATAGTAGCTAACCCATACTTTCCTTTTCTTCTTTTCAATTCATGAAGGAGAGTTGTAGAGATTCTCACACCGCTGCAACCTAACGGATGGCCCAATGCAATTGCTCCTCCATTCACATTTACTTTCTCCAGGTCTAATCCCAGGTCGTGTATACAGGCGATCGATTGCGAGGCAAATGCTTCGTTCAGTTCTATCAGGTCGAGGTCGGTCACATTCAGTTTGGCTCTTTCCAACGCTTTATTGGTGGCCGGCACCGGGCCAATACCCATGATGGCGGGATCAACACCTACCACGGCCATGCTTACAATTTTTGCCATGGGCTGCAGTCCGTATTTTGTTACAGCCGCTTCACTGGCTAATAACATAGCGGCTGCACCATCGTTGATGCCACTACTGTTGCCGGCTGTAACGGTTCCATCTTTGGCAAAAGCAGGTTTTAATAATTTCAGTTTCTCTAAACTTGTTAGGCGGGGATGTTCATCCTTATCAAAATCAAATACCTGTTTTTCTATCTGAACCTGCACCGGGGTTATCTCATCCCTCCATTTATTTTCTGACAGGGCACGTTCGTATTTACGCTGACTTTCCAATGCAAACTCATCCTGTGCATGGCGACTTATGTTCCAGCGCTTGGCAACATTCTCGGCCGTTTCGCCCATGGTGTATGGGTAATACATTTCAGCAAGCCGCTTATTCACAAAACGCCAGCCCAGGGTGGTATCGGCAATTTGCGGATCTCTTGCAAAAGCAGCCGTGCTTTTAGGAACCACAAAGGGCGCCCGGCTCATACTCTCCACGCCACAGGCTATAAACAGGTCACCATCGCCACAGGCAATGGCACGGGCCGCATCCATAATAGCCTGCAGGCCGCTTGCACAAAGCCTGTTCACTGTATTACCAGCCACCGTATTTGGCAAACCGGCCAGCAATGCCGCCATACGGGCCACATTACGGTTGTCTTCGCCGCTTTGGTTGGCAGCCCCGGCGATCACATCTTCAATGGCATTTACATCAATGGTAGCATTGCGGCTGAGCAGCACTTTAATTACATGGGCCAGCAGGTCATCCGGCCTCACTCCACTCAAAGAACCTCCATATTTTCCAATGGGGGTACGTACCGCATCAATTACATAGACTTTTTGCATAGTTTCTTTTATTAGTCGGGCCCGGGAACTTAACCTGGCTTCATAGGCGTCGCATGGAACATCCCGATCATTTCGGGGCTCTTTGTACAGCAGATCAATACTGAACATTATTAATAACACAAATATAGAGGCTAAAGTTTAGATATTTCCAGCAACACATCCCCGTTACTTCCGTTACTGCTGCATATATACACATTACCGGCTGGTGAGATGCAGATATCCCTTAACCGGCCAAAGCGGTTTTTAAAAAAGGTCTGCTGACCGGTAAGTGTTCTGCCATCAGCATTCAGCTTGAGCGCCCGCAGGCTGGCATCCTTCAGCGTAAGCATCAGCAAACAATTCTTCCATTGTGGTATGCGGTTGTTATTGTAGTAGTCGAGCCCGCAAACAGCAAGCGTACTGCTGCCGCTGCTCCAGATGGGCTCCTTTACATTGGCCACGCTGCAAAAACTGATCTCATCCACCTGGTCGCAGGGCCCATTTACCGATGGCCAGCCGTAGTTGCGGCCCTTTTCAATGATGTTCACTTCGTCTTCAATATTGGGGCCATGCTCACTGGCGTACATAATACCGTTCACCAACACAAGTCCTTGCTGGTTACGGTGGCCATAACTCCAAACCGGTGAATTGACGAAGGGATTATCAGCCGGAATACTTCCATCTAAATTAAACCGCAATACTTTGCCTGAAACGGAAGAAGTATTCTGTGCATTGGGTTGCACCGTGGCATCTCCCGTGGTCATAAACAGTTTTGGGTTGGTTTCCCCAACCATCAGGAGCCGGGAGCCATTATGAAAATTGGCAGCAGGAATATTTTCTAAAATTGTTTTTACCGGTCGTATGCTGCCATTCTCAAATCTCATTTGCACCAGTTTCTCTAAATAGGAACCACCGCTTCGGTAATTATACACCACATAAAATAACCCGTTATTTAAAAAGTCGGGATGCTGCACCATACCGAGCAACCCGCCTTCGCTTTTGCTCACCACTTCAGCAATGGATGCAGAAAAAACAGTATTGCCGGTTTTGGGATCTACCTTACTGATCTTTCCTCCCCTTTCGGTCATCCAGATATGATCGTCTTTACCCCAGAGAATTTCCCAGGGATAATTAAGCCCGCTTTTAAGTATCCGTACCGAATCGGCAGGTATGTCAACCGAAGATCTTTTTCCGGGAGCAGAATTACAACTGCTGCAGGAGTAGGAGAAGATGAAGAGTAAAAGAAAGTACTTACGCATGGTATAATATGTTCATGGAAGCTACATTTTTTTACTGATCCCCGCCAAACCTTTTGACGAATGGATATAAGGCCAATACGAAGTACCTTTGCGGCATGACCGCAGCAAAAAATATACGGACCCTGAGCCTGCCTGAACTGAAGGAATATTTTGAATCAATTGGCGACAAGAAATTCAGGGCCATTCAAACCTACGAATGGATCTGGAAGAAGAATGCCCAGAGCTTTGACGATATGAGCAATCTATCAAAAGAACTGCGGCAGAAACTGTCGGAGAACTTTTCACTGCCTGCCATTACGGTTGACACCAACCAGGTGAGCGGCGATGGTACTGTAAAATCAAGGTTCAAGACCTTTGATGGCCATTTTGTGGAAGGGGTTTTGATCCCAACAGAAAAAAGACAAACCGCCTGCGTATCATCACAGATCGGTTGCAGCCTGAGCTGTAAATTCTGTGCAACGGGTTATATGGACCGCAAACGCAATCTCAATTTCGACGAGATCTACGACCAGGTAGCTTTACTGAACCAGCAAAGTGAAAAAGTGTACGGCACCAAACTCACCAATATTGTTTTTATGGGTATGGGCGAACCGTTGCTGAATTATAAGAACGTATTGCAGGCAATTGAACGCATCACTTCAAACGACGGCATGGGTATGAGCCCGAAGCGTATTACCGTATCCACTGCCGGTGTGGCCAAACAGATCAGGCAATTGGGTGATGATAAGGTTCGTTTTAACCTGGCGCTTTCGCTTCATGCTGCCAGCGATAAAAAACGGGATGCCATCATGCCGATCAATGAAAGCAACAATATTGAAGTGCTGATAGAAGCCCTGAATTATTTTTATGAGCAAACGAAGAACGACATCACGCTGGAATACATTTTGTTCAAAGACGTAAATGATTCCATTGAAGATGCCAATGACCTGATCAAGATATACCGGCAGATACCCACTCACCTTATCAATGTAATTGAATACAATCCCATCGATAATGCCTCCTTCATGAAACCCGATGAGGATAAAACCCAGCAGTTTACCGACTACTTAGCCAAACACCGGGTGAATGTACGCCTGCGCAGGAGCCGGGGTAAGGATATTGATGCGGCCTGCGGACAACTGGCGAATAAGAAATGATATGAATCGGTCAGACGGCACGTCAGACCGGGGAAATAGGCTATCTTTGCCCCTCACTCCTGTTGAAATAACAGTAAAACACTTTCGCTCATGAGCCAGGCCCCTTTCCAGAAATTTGTTGCTAAAAAGAAGAACAGCGTAGTAAAAGAAGAACTACGCCAGCAAAAGAAAAAATACCGTAAAGAACGGAATGCCTTCTTTGAAAAGAAAAAAGAAGAAGAATACCTGGCCAGGCAGAATAAGAAAAAAGGCATGGCTCCAATGGCTGCAAACAATGCCAAAGGAAAAACGTCTGCAGCAACGGATAATAGACCAGGTGGAGCCACAAAAAAAACTCATCAAAAATCATCCAAGGCCGCGATAGCAAATGATAATGCACCAGGCGGTATTATGCCATTGAACAAATTCCTGGCTCATTGCGGCGTTTGTTCAAGAAGAGATGCCGTGGCGTTAATTACCAGCAGCAAAGTGAAAGTGAATGGAAAGATAAATATCGAACCGGGTTATAAAGTTCAGTCAACCGATGAAGTGATCTACAACGGTAAGAAATTATTTGTAACCAAGAACCTGGTATATATCTTACTGAACAAACCAAAAGATTACCTCACCACCACTGATGATCCGCAGGGAAGAAAGACAGTATTGCAACTGATCAAAAATGCCACTACGGAAAGAGTATATCCCATTGGCCGGCTCGACCGGAACACTTCGGGTGTTTTGTTGCTCACCAACGATGGCGACCTTACCCAAAAATTATCGCATCCCAGCTACGAGATAAAAAAGATCTATGAAGTAAAACTGGATAAGCCCCTGGTAAAAGCAGACTTTGATAAGATCTTAAAAGGATTGAAACTGGAAGACGGAATAATAAATGTAGACAGCCTGGCTTATGCCGACAGTAAAGACAAGTCTATCATCGGCATTGAATTACACAGCGGCCGCAACCGCATTGTGCGCCGCATCTTTGAACACCTGGGTTATGATGTGAAGGGGCTCGACCGGGTGATGTATGCCAACCTCACCAAGAAAAATGTGGAGCGAAGCAAGTGGCGTCACCTGAGCGAGAAAGAGATCAGGTTACTTAAATACATGAACACTTCAAAAAGGAAAGTGAGTGAAAAAACTGAACCCTGAGATCATTTTTGAGAATGATTCTTTCATTGCCATAAATAAACCGGCCGGCCTTTTGTCGATCCCCGACAGGGAACAAACCCAAACCTCATTAAAGGATATATTGCTGGCAAAGTACGGAAGCATTTATACCGTTCACCGTTTGGATAAAGACACCAGCGGCATCATCCTGTTTGCAAAAACAGAAGCAGCCCATAAATATTTCTCCCAGTTATTCGAAGAAAGAAAAATTGAAAAATATTATATAGGCCTGGTCTATGGGTCCCTGGCTGAAAAAAAAGGAACCCTTGACGCACCCATCAGCGAACACCCGGTACAAAAAGGATTGATGGTTGTTCACCGCAAGGGAAAACCTTCGGTAACCGATTATGAAGTAATAGAAGACCTTAAATCTTTTTCTTTGCTTCAATTTCAACTGCATACCGGGCGCACGCACCAGATACGGGTTCATTGTAAAAATATGGGCCATCCCCTGGCCTGTGATGAATTGTATGGCGATGGAAAGCCCATCCTGCTTTCTTCCTTAAAAAAGAAATTCAAATTAAGCAAACACGATGAGGAAGAGCGGCCGATGCTGAACAGGCTGGCCCTGCATTCGGGACGATTGAAGTTTACCGATGCAGATGGAAAGGTCATCGACCTGCAGGCAGAACTTCCGAAAGACATAAGGGCCTTGCTGCAGCAGCTAAGAAAAAACCTATAAGGTTTAAAAGCCTTATAGGTTTGCATATAATAAAGATTAAATGGCCAGGCCGCTAAACTTCCCGACAGTTATTAAATATTTGGTTGTGGTGTGTAACGCAAATAAGGTTTTATGATCTCTACTCCTTTCGGAAATTTTTTTATAGCGTCTTCGGTGCTCACAGCTGGTACTACAATCACTCTTTCTCCTTCGACCCAGTTAGCCGGTGTAGCCACACTGTAGTTGGCAGTAAGTTGTAAAGAGTCCACTACCCGCAATACTTCCACAAAATTCCTTCCGGTAGATGCCGGGTAAGTGATGATCAGTTTTACAGCTTTATCCGGGCCAATGATCACCAGCGAACGAACGGTTGCAGTTGCCGATGCGTTGGGATGAATGAAATCGTATAATTCTGCAACCTTCCTGTCGTCATCTGCAATGATCGGGAAGTCTACGTTACAATGCTGCGTTTCATTAATATCGCTGATCCAGCTTAAATGCTTATCCACCGGGTCAACACTTAATGCAAGTACTTTTACATTGCGTTTTGCAAATTCGTCTTTCAATAAAGCCGTACGGCCAAGTTCAGTAGTACAAACCGGTGTGTAATCTGCCGGGTGAGAAAATAATATCCCCCATGAATCACCTAAGTATTCATAAAAGTCAATCTCACCTACCGATGTTTTTGCTTTGAAGTTGGGAGCAATATCCCCTAATCGTAAACTCATAATGATAAATTTAAAGTGTGTAAGAGCCTATGAAATTACGACCTTATTTTTTATTGGAAGAGGCCCGGGTAAGCAAATTTTTCCCAAACCGGTTTTTCACATTATCGATGGCTTTGTACAGGTCGTTCTTCTTTTCCACGTCATCAAACAGGTTGGTCTGGATGGCGTCGTTGGTGAGTTCGCTCAGCCGTACGCCCAAAAGCCGCACCGGTTCGCCCTTGCGATACAGTTTATCAAACAGTTCCTTCACCACCGGGATGATCTCATCATCGGCACAGGTATAGGGGATGGTGGTTTGACGGGAAGTGGTCTCAAAATCGGGGTATCGTATTTTAACCGCCACGCATCCGGCCACTTTTCCATCCTGCCTCAATTCAAAAGCGATCTTTTCTGTTAAGCGAACCAGTTCGCTTTTCAAAAAGCGCATGTCGGTCTTATTCTCGTTAAAGGTATTTTCAGAGGAAACGGATTTCGCTTCATGATACTGGGTGACTTCCCGGTTATGTATTCCCTGGCTTTTTTGCCAGAGATCGGCTCCCCATTTACCCAGCCGTTCTTCCAGTTCTTCGGGTGATCGTTCACTCACATCTTTAATGGTGAGGATGCCCATTGATTTCAGTATCTCGTATGTGTGATCGCCTACCCCCGGAATTTTATTTACCGGCAAGGGCGCCAGAAATTCTTTTTCTTTTCCGAAAGGGATTTGTAAATAACCATTGGGCTTAGCCTCGTTGGTGGCTATCTTGGCCATCATCTTATTGCTGGCCAGTCCGAACGAGATGGGCAAATGCGTTTCATCAATGATCTCCTGCCGCAGGTCGATGGTCCATTGCAATGGCTTAAAGAATTTTTCCATACCGGTGAGGTCGATGTAAAATTCATCCACCGATGCTTTTTCAAACAGGGGGGCTTTGGCAGCGATGATCTGTGTTACCCAACGGCTGTAGCGGCTGTAATCGGCACGGGAGCTATTGGAAACAATTAAGTGCGGACAAAGCTGCAATGCTTTTTTGGAAGGCATGCCGGAATGGATCCCAAATGCTCTTGCTTCATAACTGCAGGCTGCCACTACGCCTCTTTCTCTGCCGCCTACAATAACAGGTTTTCCCTTCAGCGAAGGATTGTTCAATATCTCTACCGAAACAAAAAAGGAATCGAGATCAAAATGCGCTATGATGCGGCGGGGTTCTTTCATAAACTAAACCTATAAGGTTTGTAAAGTACCTGCGTTAAAAAGAGTGTTAACATCCCAGAGTAAACTATATTATAAAGACTGTGATTAAACCTTATAGGTTCTATCACTCATCAGCGATATATATCCAGCAATCCATCCGGCAATATCACATATACTCTTCTGTTCTTCTTATCAACCTTGTCCAGGCTTTCTTCATGAATGGGTATCAATGCTTCTTTTCCGCCGATCAGCACTGTACACAAAACCTGGTGTGGCTGTTCTATCACTTCGGTTATCTCTCCTATCTCGTTGTCTTCATCATCGATCATCATATAGCCGAGCAATGCGATAGGCGATGATTTTGCTGCAAACTTTTTAAAGTCCGCTTCTGTGATCCACACTTCTTTAGGGGTGAGTTTACGGGCTGCTTCCATGATGTCTATCCCTTCCAGTTTAATGACTGTTTCGTTTTCGCTGCGGATCTTTGCCGACTGAACGAAGTATGGGATAAAATTATCTTTCTTTTCTTCGAGGAAGATCGCTTCCAAACCTTTGAGTGATGTTTTTGACCCGAGGTTATGCTGTAGAACCAGTTCACCTTTGAGCCCGGTGCTGGCGGCCAGTTTTCCTATTTTAAAATACTGTGTCATTGGAGGTGCAAGATACGAGATACTAGATACTAGATGCTGGATGCTGGTATTTGAATAAGAGTACTCTTTATCAAGTATCTAGTATCCAGTATCTGCCATCTTTCCCAAAAAAAAGTCCCGGTACAAACCAGGACTTAAAAGAATTTTACAACAGAGGTACTTATTCTTCTGTTTTAGTTTCTTCAGACGGTGCTTCTACCGGTTCAGAAGCTGGTGCCTCTGCTTTAGCAGCAACCTTTTTTACAAACGGTTTGTCGCCACGGCGGTCAGTCTTACCCTTTTTGTGGGTGCTTTGGCGCCTTGCAACATGTGCGTCGTGCTCGCTGGTCCATTTCGTGAATTTCTCCATAGCGGCAGCTTCATCAAATAAACCGAGGCCTACACCACGCAGTAAATGCTTCAGGTATAACACTCCCTTGAAAGAAAGGATACGGCGTACAGTATCGGTGGGTTGAGCACCTTTTTGCAGCCAGTCCAATGCTTTCTGACGATCGATCTGGATTGTGGCCGGAACGGTCAGTGGATTGTACGTACCTAATTTTTGAATGAATTTACCGTCACGTGGGCTTCTGCCATCTGCTACGACGATGAAGTAAAAGGGTCTTTTTTTTGAGCCATGCCTTTGCAGTCTCATCTTTACAGCCATAAAATAGAAATTTTTGGTTGTTATTAAATAGGGTTCATCCCTAAAAAGGGACAACGAAGATAATATCCGGGAACTTAACTGCCAAATAATTGGTTTCCACACCTCACAGATAACAGGATTTTATAAGATCCGTGACTTTAGCCTGACAAAAATTACCTGTTTATAACAAAAATCCACTATTTCAGGAAGTCCTTCAATCCTGCTTTTATTTTACCGATCGCCTTTAAAACGGCCGGTTTTTTCAGCAGGTGGGTATAGGCGTCCACTAAAAAGTCAAAATGTTCCAGTTCGGCTATCTTCTTGTTCTGTGAGCCGGCGATGCTCCAGGCTTTCAGGTAATAGCCCGTAAGCACTTCTTCATTCAACTCCTTTGTGTTCTTTCCTTCCAGCAGCCATTTGCAAAGATAAGCGCCGGCAATACCTATCTCAACCAGAACACCCGTTTCAGCATCTCCCTGGTCTTTGTTTTTGGTGGCTTCGTTCAGCCGCTCCTTTGCATATTTTAAACTGGGGCGTTTAGCTGTTTTTGACTGGTGCAGCGCCCATTTTTGTTTACCGGCCTGTACCAGGATATTCTCCAGTTCCAGCCAGCTGGCTAGTGAATAGGTCCGGTTCATATTCTTCGGAACGGCATCTGCCAGACGGTAGTACTCGGCCGCCTTTGCAATGGCGGTGATCTTATCTTTTTTAACCGGCGACATCAATGCCTTTCGTTTATAGGCGCTGCCCAATAAGCCGTAGCGTTCTGCAGTAGCGCTCATTTTATTGAGTCGATTGAGATCATCTATCACATTTTCAATGCCGGCCAGTTGTTCCTTTGGTTTTATCCCGGCCTTCCAGTTCTTTACACAAAGTTTAGCCCGCATATTGCAATAACGTTCCAGCGCCTTTATGGTGAACGATGCTTTTTCCATGTCCAGCAAGGTTTCAAATTTTGCAATGGCCTTTTCGTAATTGTTGCATTCGGCATAGGCCATTGCTTCTTTTTCAGCAATGGATGCATTTCGTATGCCCGCCTTGTCAACCGCATCTACAATGGCTTCCAAGTCTTCTTCAATGGTTTTTACAGAATAGCCCCTTGCATCGGCTTTGTTGATGAGGTTATTCAGTTCGATCTCTGCTTCCTGGGCAATTAAGAATTTATATCCCTTACGGTATGTTTTAGGTGAAGCAGGCCTGGGTATATTGGTCAGCTTAAAGAAAGGATCGCCATAACATTGATAGGCACCCCAGGTATTATTCCTGCCCCCGCTTTCTTTATAGGTTTCTGATCTTGCTGTCTGAATGGCCCTGCCAAATTCTTCTCCCTTCAGCATCTCTTCATAAAACCGCCTGGCAAAGAATAAAGCCGCTTTATCATCCACTGCCCAGCCGGCAGCGATCACCACTTTAACACCATTCATGATGAGTTGCGTGCCGATGTTGGCTGCCAGTTTGTACCTGCTGCTGATCGTTTCTTCGGTGGGTGCATCCATTTTTCCCAGAAAACAACAATTCACAAAGACCAGGTCGGGCACTTTGCTCATCTGGCAGATCTCTTTGGTGCTTAAAAAAACCTTGTCACCGATCAGCATACCCGATTCGTCGGGATTCTTTGCATCAAACACGCCATGGCCAGCCAGGTGCATGATGCGGTATTCATCCTTAAAAACCGACTGCACAATTTCAGAAGCCTGTTTGCGCATGCAATTGTTGGGCATCTCATATCCAAAATCATTCAGTAGGGATGCCACGGCTTTCGCTTCTTCCAAAGCGCCGGGCAATTGGGGAGCAAAGCGACTGCCATTCAGATCGGGATCGCCAACAACCAAGGCCTTGGTTCCCGATGCCGCATTTATCTTCAACCGGTATTTATCTGTCTGCAACTGTCGTATCATTCCGGATGTGCAGCACATGGGTTTGGCATTGCCGGTGCTGTCCTGCAGCAGTTCCCAGGGATAAGCAGCTGCATTGGTATCCAGCACCCACATAGTATTGGCCTGCTTCTTTATATTGTCTTTAAAATCGTTAGGGATCATCAGCTCAAAAACTGTTTTCGCCAGATCTTCACTCCACCGGTTCTTTGTCGACATTTCTTCTATCAACCGGTTCACTATTACGGGGCTCGACTGAAGGTCTCTTTGTTCTTCTCTTGCGCTTCCCGTACTGCTGTTAAAACGCAGGGCCGTTTGCGTTATACCTGTTTCTTTATTTTCTTCTTTGAACAATGAAATGGATATGCGGCTCCACCAGTCGGATATATTATCCATCGGGATACGGGTGCGTGATCCTAGTAATTTTTTCATTTGCCTGGCCGCTATGCGAATGTCGAGCCCATCGTCTTCTCCTTCAATTTTATTAAGCACCAGCAGGCTTTGCAGGCAGCGGTCTTCATACAATTCTACAAACTCAATATGCTCAATGGTACTTAGTCCTTCCTGGCTGAGTGATTCTATTTTGTTATTGGCATTTTGTATTCCCTGCAGGATCGCCCTGATGGAGCTGTCGATAGAAAGTCCGCCATAGCCGCATCCTATAAGTAATACAGAGATACCGGTATCGGCAGGCAGATCGTGATTGCTGTGATTATTCTTTATCTTCTTCAGCTCCAGCATGTATTTGATGGCACCCTGTTCTGCCGACCTGGCCAGCTGAAATGCGCTAAGTCTGCCGGGCGCTCCCAATCCTATCACCACGGTACCTTTAAAATCATTTTTCGAATTGATGAATACTTCGCTGGTTCCGATCTCGCCGGGATATAAATTCAGGCGATGCCATTCCCTGAGTGTGTTTCCACAATACCGATCAATGATCGATTCGGCACTGGTGATACCGTCTGTTAAGAAGTGACCTACCAACACCGGGTAACTGCTGTAAAAAAGATCGCCGTTACTCACACTTACTTTCACCGGCATCTTGCCTTTTTTCTCCGTTGTTTTTTTTGCTTTTGATCTTAAACCAAGCAATTCATTCTCCAGGCTCATCTCATCAGCTCCGTATACTTCTTCTTCAATGCTGTCAAATAATTTACTTCCGGCACGGGTAGCTGGTTTGTCCCGGCTGAAGAGTTCTGTTTTACCGGTTGCCAGTATTTCAACAATGCCATTGAAAATGCCCGGCTCGTTGGCAAGGGCGCCGTGCGAAACATCTACAAAGTAGAGCCCGTTTGTTTTATCAATATTCTTAGGTATGCCTGTTTCCCAGGTAACTGATTGATCACCTTCGGCCGTACTTTTAAAAACAATTTTTTCACCGGGGAGGTTTTCATTTATCTCAAAACCACAAACAGTTGCATCGTCTTTTCCGGCGATATAGATCACATTGTTCATTTCAATGCCGTCCATTTGCTGCAACACTTTATCCCGGTAAGCGCTAAAAAAATCCAGGTCTTTTACATCGGGTATGTTCCAATCGAACAGGGAAGCCTTACGCATTTCCTGCCATGTTTTTATATCGGCAAAATCATTGGGTTGTTTGGCAGTGGGTAACAAACCCAACAGGCCGGGATATTTGCGGAACATATCCAGCAGTTCTTTTTTGGTATGCGCCAGGTCTATCTTACTCAACTGGCTGATGATGGGATCTTTGCCTGCCAGCACATAAGGAATACGATACGACCCTCCCAGCGGAGCGCCCAGGAAAACCAGTTTAAAACCGTTCGATGCATTCAGTTTCTTCCAGGTGGCCGGGTGATTAACAATAAAATCCCTGGTAACCACGCCGCCCATGGAATGGCCGATTATTTTTATCGGCTGATTGTGTTTGAGATTTTTTTCTATGCAGTCTTTCAGTTGTGCAGCCGCATCGGCCAATGGTTTGCGCCAATCGAATGGAAATGTGATCACATCATAACCCGATGCCCGCAAATGGTCTACTAATTTTTTATACGAAGTTTTGATAAGAGAGACCGCTTCAATATTCTGTTTTGAAATATCCAGTTTTGTCAGTTCTCCGGCCAGGAAGCGGAAATAATTGATCCATATTTTTTTATTACCGGCTTCCAGGTTGGAGCCCATGATGCCGGGCAATACAATGGCGATCGGCTTGCTTCCCGAAACCTTGTCGGAAAAAATCTCGCCGCCATCAAGGCCCAGCAAGGCATTGCGCTGGGCGATCTCTTCTTCTGTTTGCCGCATAGAAGTAAAGCCGGGAATTTTATCCGTTGCTTTTAAAGCAGCCAGCAGGGCATCCTGTGTTTTTTTATTTTCGAAATAATGTACATGATCCACTTCGGGACCTTCATCAAAAAAATACTGTATTCCCTTTTCCCTTTTTGAACCGCAGTACATCGACCGGGTATCTACCACCAGGTCGTTATCACGCATGTAAAATAATTTGCTGGCAATAATGAGCAGGGCTTTCAGGTTGAATTTAATTCCGCAATTGCCCGAGATCACCGTCAGCGATCCGGTAATATTGCTATCCGGGTTGTTCAGTATTTTTAAAAAGGCAGAATCCGGGTTCATCGCTTCCAGCCCGGGCAACTGGTTGGGATCATTCTTGGTATCCACAGCAGCAGAGATAAGCGCTTTGAATTCGGTGGCAATTACAGCCGCCACACCTCCCAACAAACTGATCAGGTTAAAACTGATGTTCAAAAAATGATCCAGCCGTTTTGATAAGATGGTAGTGCCATAGGCCGGGCAGGCAACACGAATGAATTTTTCAAGTACGATATTTTTACCGGCTGCCAGTTTTTGCAATGCCTTGATATCATCTACATCTGTTTTGCGGCCCGTCTTTTCCAGGTAAGCAATTTCCTTATCGGTAAATCCCTTGTTGCCGTTACTGAACCTGGCCAGCACATCACCCACCAACCCGCCTCTTGAATGCGTAATGATATGCAATGTACAGGCATTGGGCAATTCTTTAAAAAGGTTGATCACATTCTGAATAGGGCTCTTCGTCATTGTTTCATGCTGCAGGCCAAATATGTTGGCGCCGTAAACAGCCTGCATGTGTTTCCACAATTCCGACTTCCGTATCTCGGCAAATGAACCCCAGGTAGACGAGTTGGTTCCGTGTATGAATAACAGGTTTGGTTGTACCGATTCTGTTATCTTATTTTTTTTAAGATGAAAGCCGGCATCCACCGCATAAACTCCGCTTTGATTCTCTAACAATTTCTTTTCCAGTCCGGCAGCAATTTCGATCACTTTGGCAGCCACTGCTTTTTTAGCAAACACATTCAGCAGCTTGAGCGCTACTGTTCCAAACACACCCCGGTCGCTGTCGCCCGTTTCCAGGTACATCGGAACCGAGAAGCTTTCTCCTGCCCGGTTTTGTTTGGCTGCATTGGGAAAGATATCGTGGATGATATCGGTACTGCCCACCCAGGTGGTATTGTCTTCAAACACAAACTCCAGCAGGTCGTTCTTATCAATATCCAGTTTGTGTTCTTCAGAAATATTGCGGGAAGTACTGAAGATGATAGAGCTTTTAATTTCGAGATTGTTCTGTTTGGCCGATTGCATTTCTTCTGCAGTGAACTCATCTCTTTTAATACCCTGGATGCTTAGCTTATTCATAAAAACGGTTTTGTCGGTTTGTACACACCGGCATCATTACTGACTATAAAGATGACCGGCTAAAAAATTGAGGAGAAGTTTCTATGAATGAACAACTGGCTTGCAGATAAAGATCATCTGCTTATACAGAAAGCCTCTTTGGGGAGGTTGCTGTTTTACAGCAACTCTAATTTAGGATAATATTCCGGTAACTGAAAAGTGAAGTGCGTTATCTTTTTCCCATCATACCCGGCATACGGCCGGCGGGCATTTTGTTCATCATCTTCATCATGCCTTTCATTTGTTCAAACTGTTTTAAGAAGGCATTCAGTTCGGCAATGTCTTTACCGGCGCCTTTGGCAATACGTGCTTTGCGGCCGGGGTTGATGATGTCGGGGTTGCGGCGTTCCTGCAGGGTCATGGAGTTGATCATGGCTTCAATGCCTTTGAAGGAGTCATCGTTCACGTCAAGGTCTTTTATCTGTTTGCCCACTCCGGGGATCATACCCATCAGGTCTTTGAGGTTGCCCATCTTTTTTATCTGCTGCAACTGGGTTTTAAAATCTTCAAAGTCGAACTGGTTCTTGCGGATCTTCTTCTCCAGTTTTCTTGCTTCGGCTTCGTCAAACTGTTCCTGTGCTTTTTCAACCAGGCTCACAATATCGCCCATGCCCAGGATACGTTGCGCCATCCTTTCGGGATAGAACACATCCAGGGTATCCATCTTTTCTCCGCTGCTGGCAAATTTGATGGGCTTGTTTACGGTATACTTAATAGACAACGCAGCACCACCTCTTGTATCGCCGTCCAACTTTGTGAGCACTACGCCGCTGAAATCCAGCCGCTCATTAAAAGCAGCCGCTGTGTTCACCGCATCCTGACCCGTCATGCTATCCACCACAAACAATATCTCCTGCGGGTTAATGGCTGCTTTGATATTCGCCACTTCGGTCATCATCACTTCATCTACGGCCAAACGACCCGCCGTATCGATGATGATCACATTCTTATTTTTCGACTTCGCTTCTTTGATCGCATTCTGAACAATGGAAACCGCATCTTTATTTTCCCGCTCGCTGTAAACAGCCACGTCAATCTGTCCGCCCAGTACTTCCAACTGATCGATCGCCGCCGGGCGGTAAATATCCGCAGCTACCAGCAAGGGCGATTTGCCTTTTTTTGTTTTAAGATAATTCGCCAGCTTACCGCTGAAGGTTGTTTTACCACTACCCTGCAGACCAGCCACTAAAATAATGGCCGGGTTCCCGTTCACATTGAATTCGCTTTCTGAACCACCCATCAGTTCGGTCAGTTCATCCTGCACGATCTTGGTCATCTGCTGCCCCGGACTAACCGCCGTAAGCACTTTTTCGCCCATCGCTTTTTCCTTGATGCGGTCGGTAAAATCCTTGGCTATTTTATAGTTCACGTCGGCATCCACCAGGGCACGGCGGATGTCTTTAACGGTATTGGCAATATTGAGTTCGTTGATCCTTGCCTGGCCTTTAATATTCTTAAAGGCTGCTTCTAACTTTTCACTTAACGAATTGAACATGATCTCTTACTTTTTAAGGAGTGCAAAAATACGGAAATGAAGGCTGTTGCTGCAGCATTATTTTGAACCACATAGGCACAATAGGAAACATAGGTTTCTCATAGATATTCTATGTATTCTACTATGTGACCTATGTTCTATGTGGTTCAAAGAATATGATAGATAATTAATTTGAAACGAGGCTGCCGCACAGTCTGGCAAAATGATAGATTTGCATACTCAGATATGCAGCTCCACCAATCCTCCGGGTATAAAACGATCCTTCACTGGCTTTCACAAAACCAGCGGAAACCATTTGATTTCCAGGAGCTGGCGTGGCAGCATATCATGGATAACAAAAGCGGGTTGGTGAATGCACCTACCGGCTGTGGTAAGACCTATTCAGTTTTTTTGGGTGCGTTGATCCAATTCATCAATGAGTATCCCAAAGAATATCAAACCAAAAAGAATAACGGCTTACAGCTTTTATGGATTACGCCACTCAGGGCATTGGCAAAAGATATTGCCCGTGCCATGCAGGAAGCCATTGAACAACTGGGTATGACCTGGCGGGTGGGTATCCGAAACGGCGATACCGAAATAAAAGAAAGGGAACAGCAAAAACGCAATATGCCGGAAGTGCTGATCATTACACCCGAGAGTCTGCACTTGCTGTTGGCGCAAAAAAATAATGCGGAGATTTTCAAATCACTGAAAATAATTGCGGCGGATGAATGGCATGAACTGATGGGCGGAAAAAGAGGCGTGCAGGTGGAGCTGGCGATAAGCAGGATAATAAATGTTCAATATTCAACAAACAATGCTCAATGTTCAATTTGGGGGATCTCTGCCACTATTGGCAATCTTGATGAAGCAAAAGATGTGTTGCTTCACCCCTTAAAAAGGGAAGGCATAATAATAAAAGCAAACCTCCAAAAACAAACTGTAATACAATCCATCTTTCCCGATGAAATAGAAAAATATCCCTGGGCCGGGCATTTGGGAATAAAGCTGGTTGATAAGATCATTCCCATTATTCATGAAAGTAAAACAACGCTTGTATTCATCAATACAAGAGGCATGACGGAGATGTGGTACCAGGCATTGCTGAATGCGGCGCCTGAACTGGCCGGGGCAGTGGCCTTGCATCATGGCAGTATTGAACAGGAACTAAGACTATGGGTAGAGGACAATTTACATACAGGAAAATTAAAAGCGGTGGTATGCACGGCAAGTTTAGATCTTGGTGTTGATTTTCGCCCCGTTGAAACCGTGATACAGGTGGGTTCACCAAAGGGTGTTGCACGTTTTTTACAAAGAGCCGGAAGAAGCGGCCACAGTCCGGATGCTGTAAGCAAGATCTATTTCTTACCAACACATAGTTTGGAACTGGTGGAAGCAGCCGCATTAAAAAAAGCCACAGAAGAAAATTTCATCGAAAGCAAACCGCCGATGCTTTTATGCTATGATGTGCTGATCCAGTATCTATGTACGCTGGCAGTGGGTGATGGGTTTTATGCCGACCAGGTGTTTGAAGAAGTAAAAAGTACGTTTTGTTTTGCTGAACTTACCAAAGATGAATATGCGGAAATATTACTGCACATCACTGCCGGTGGCAAGGCATTGAATCAATACGACGAATACAAGAAAGTGGAAGTGACGGCGGATGGCCTGCACAAAATAAACAGCCGCCGTATTGCCATGCGCCATCGTATGCACATTGGCACCATTGTAAGCGATGCCATGCTGAAAGTGAAATTCATGAGCGGGGGTTATATAGGTATGATCGAAGAATGGTTCATATCAAGATTAGATCCGGGCGACTCCTTCACCATTGCCGGAAGGAACCTGCAACTGGTAATGATAAAGGACATGACGGTGATCGTAAAAAAATCAACTTCCAAAAAAAGCATCATCCCCAGCTGGATGGGCGGACGGATGAGCCTGAGCAGCAATATGGGTAAAAAACTAAGGCAGGCGCTGGATACAAGCCAGAAGAAAAATAGCATAGAAGAGTTGCAGATCTTAAAACCGCTTTTCAAACTGCAGAATGAACTCAGCCAGGTTCCGAAAGAAAATGAGCTGTTAATAGAACATATCGAGACCAAAGATGGGTTTCATTTATTTGTATATCCTTTTGAAGGAAGGTTGGTGCATGAAGCCATGGCAGCCATCCTGGCTTACCGCATCGGCCGCATCATGCCCATCACTTTTTCTTTTGCCATGAATGATTACGGATTTGAACTGCTGAGCGACCAGCCCATACCGGTCGACGACAGCAATGTGTACGAACTGTTCAGCGAAGATGGCTTGTTTGATGACATTCAGAAAAGCGTGAACAGTACCGAAATGGCAAAGCGGAAATTCCGGGATATAGCCGTTATTGGCGGATTGATCTTTCAGGGACTTCCGGGAGAAAAACAAAAAGCAAGGCACCTGCAATCATCTGCTTCTTTGCTGTTTAAAGTTTTTGCCGAGTACGAGCCCAATAATATCTTATTGAAGCAGGCATACACCGAAGTGTTCGACCAGCAGATGGAAGAAGCCCGGTTAAGGGATATGCTTCAGCGGATTCAGAAAAGCAATATCATAATCACCTGGCCACAGCGGTTAACGCCATTCTGCTTTCCATTAAAGGTTGACAGTTTGCGGGAGAACATGAGTTCCGAGCAACTGGAAGACAGGATCAAAAGAATGCAGGACCAATTAGAAAAATAAACATGGCGTCTTTTATAAAACATACCATCCACCACAATGATTTTATCCTGCACTGCAACCGTACGGTTTTCTGGGAGCAGGAGAAGGCACTCATATTATCTGATCTGCACATCGGTAAAACGGGGCATTTCCGTAAAAGCGGCATCCCCATTCCTCCTGCTGTTACCAAAGAAGACATGCAGCGGCTGGTGGACGGCATACAGTTCTTTAAACCAAAACAACTGATCATTGTAGGCGATCTTTTTCACAGCATTGAAAATAAAGAGCACGATTGGTTCTTAAAGTGGCGGAATGATTTTCCACATGTTCATTTCCTGCTAATAAAAGGCAATCATGATATTGTTGCAGAACAATGGTATAAAGACGCCGGCATAGAAGTGGCCCTGCATCATTGGAAAAAAAACAATTTTGTTTTCGTTCATGAGGCCCCCTTTATCTCCCCCAAAGGGGGAGGAAATGAAGAAGACTATGGAGAAGGTTATATTTTCAGCGGGCATATTCACCCGGCAGTAAGCATTAAAGGACTGGGCAAACAATCGTTGCGTTTCCCCTGCTTTTATTTTACGGAGAAATATGCAGTGCTTCCTGCCTTTGGAAAATTCACCGGCACTTATTTAGTGGAACCAGGCAAAAAAGAAAAAGCATTTGCGGTGGTCAACAACAGTGTAATCGCTGTTTAAATACTAAATGCCGTATCTACGATCTGCGCCTGTTCCTTTGCATGCACTTTGCTGAAACCGGTAGCCGTAGCCGCACCTGGCTGTCGGCTGATGATATAGAAATTGATATGCTTCAGGTTCATCCGTAAAAAAGTGGCAGCGCCCATATTCAGCGGCTCTTCCTGTACCCAGTACCAGATGGCTTTGCTGTATTTTTTGTACAGGGCATCCAGTTGCTTTTGAGGAAGCGGGTGTATTTGTTCCATGCGTACAATGGCCACATCGTTGCGGTTGTCTTTTTGCTTGCGCTCGGCCAGGTCGAAATAGATCTTTCCGCTGCAGAGCAATACTTTTTTTACTGATGCGGCATCATTCACGCTGCTGTCGTCAAGCACTTCTTTAAAACCGCCGCTTGTAAATTCATCCATTACGCTATAACTACCAATATGACGAAGATTTGCTTTTGGTGAGAAGTTGATCAGCGGCTTGCGGAAAGGCCATGCCAGTTGCCTGCGCAGTAAATGGAAAAAGTTAGACGCCGTGGTAACATTCGTTACCACAAAATTCAGTTCGGCGCACATCTGTAAAAAGCGTTCCATTCTTGCACTGCTGTGTTCGGGGCCCTGTCCTTCGTACCCGTGCGGTAATAACATCACCACACCGTTCATACGTTGCCATTTGGTTTCGGCTGCTGCAATGAACTGGTCGATGATGGTTTGAGCGCCGTTACAAAAATCACCGAACTGCGCTTCCCAGATCACCAACGCATTGGGGTTTGCCATGGCGTAACCATATTCAAAACCCAGCACGGCATATTCACTCAATAAAGAATTATAAATACGGAAAGGCGATTGCATTTCGGTGAAATGATTCAGCCGGTTGTATCCTTTGTTGGTATTCTCGTCGTAGATCACGGCATGGCGGTGACTGAATGTGCCACGCTTAACATCCTGTCCGCTCATACGTACATCTTTGCCCTCTATCAACAGGCTGCCATACGCCATCAACTCGGCCGTGGCCCAATCCACTTTCTTTTCGTCTGTGAATAATTTCTGTTTATCCTGGATGAGTTTTTCTACTTTACGAAGTGGTTTGAAATCGGCTGGCCATTTCATCAGTCCTGCAAAGAGCTGGTTAAACTGATCCTTGTTTATTGCCGTTACCGGTGATGCATCAAAATCATCGGCAGTTGCTTTGCGCAAACTTTTCCAAACCAATTCGGGTGGCTGGTACGTATACGGTAACGGATTTTGTTTTACTTCATCCAGTCGTTCCTGCAGGTCGGCCAGGAATTTTTGCTCCATCTCCTTGGCAAGTGCCTGTGCCTCCGGTTCTCCGTTCTGAATTAAGAACTGGGTGTAAACCTCTCTTGGATTGAGATGCTTTTCGATCAACGAATACAATTGCGGCTGCGTAAACTTAGGTTCATCGCCTTCGTTGTGCCCGTGCCGGCGGTAGCAAACCATGTCAATGAAAATATCGCTGTTGAATTCCTGGCGATATAAGGTGGCTATCTGGCTTGCTTTTACCACGGCTTCTGCATCATCTCCGTTAATATGAAGCACCGGCGCCTGCACCATGGCAGCAATGCTGGTGCAGTAATCGGCTGTTCTTGCATCATCAAAATCAGTGGTAAACCCGATCTGGTTATTGATCACAAAATGAATCGTTCCCCCGGTATAATAACCTTTCAGTCCGCTCATTTGTAAAACCTCATACACTACCCCTTGTCCTGCAACAGACGCATCGCCATGAATAAGGATGGGAAGTATCTTATCGTAATCGCTGTTGTAGAGTATATCCGCTTTGCTTCTTGCAAAACCGATCACTACCGGATCTACTGCTTCCAGGTGAGATGGGTTGGGGCTTAGCTTTAAATGCACTTTCTTCCCATCAGCTGTTTCCACATCGCTGCCAAAGCCAAGATGGTATTTCACATCGCCGCTGCCCATGGTAGTGTCTGGCAAACTTGAACCCTCAAATTCGCTGAATATCTGTTCGTAGGTTTTGCCCATGATGTTAGCCAGCACATTCAATCTTCCGCGGTGTGCCATACCGATCACCACTTCTTCCACATTGTTGTTTGCTGAAGTATTGATGATGGCATCCAGTGCGGCAATGGCTGTTTCTCCACCTTCGAGTGAAAATCTTTTTTGCCCGATATATTTTGTGTGCAGGAATTTCTCGAACATCACACCCTCATTTAATTTCTGAAGGATGCGTTTCTTTTGTGTAAGCGGAACCGGTTCCAGCATTGTTTTTTCAATGGCTTTTGTTAACCAGTCTGTCTTTGCTTTATCGCCTACGTATTTGTATTCAACGCCTATATGTCCTACATAACATTTTTGCAGGTGAGCTATGATATTCCGTAAACTGGTTGCACCCAGTCCTATCAATTGCCCTGCATGAAAGGTCTTATCAAGATCGCTTTCTGTAAATCCAAAAGAAGAGGGTTCGAGGTTAGCGCCGCGGTCTTTTCGCTTACGTATTGGATTTGTATCCGCAAGCAAATGGCCTTTGTTCCGGTACCGTAATATCAGCCGGTATGCCCTGATCTCACTCATCCAGTCAATCCCTGAAGTTGCGGTACCATTTGAAGCTGCGCTGCCATTTACAGCAGCGCCGCTGCTTACGGCAAAGTCGAAACCCTCAAAAAACTTACGCATGTCCGCATCCACACTGGCGGGATCTTTTACAAAATCATTATACAAGCCTTCAATATAACCCGGGTGGGAATTGGTGATGTACTGGAAATCCTTCATGGTGATCCAAAAATTTGATGTAGTTACCTGCTCAAAAACAGATGGCAAATATCGGTTAATTATGCCGTTTGTGTTTGGGAATTATCGGGCAATTTTAAGCAAAGCATGGCAACGATACCGCTCAGCAGAACATAGCCCGAAAAATAATAGAAGCCGGGTTCTAAAGTTGCCCGGGTGTTTTGCATGGCATTGGCGCCCAGGAAGGCTACAAAGATGCTGATGGCAAACACATCGGCCATGGCCCATTTGCTGATGGCACTTACCAGGCGGCGCCATTTAATATCGTGGTTTTTGATTATGATTATATAATATAGCAGGGCCGATTTAAGCAGAGGTATAATGATTCCAAAAGTAAAAATGAGAACAAAGGGCCAATAACTTTTGTCGGTCCAGAGTTTTTCGAGCATACCCAATACGCTTCTTTTTTCATTGAACAGGTTGATTTTGGCAAACAGGCTTATGGAAATATCGATCTGGAGTATATTGAATAGCCAACCAAAACCCAGTAATACGAGGGAGCCAGTATGCAAAACCAATAAAAGATACCTGTTCATAAGCCGATTTTGGGTCAAATTAAGCAAATAGGCGGCTGATTTAAAAATTATTGGCAGTTCCGTCCTGAATTTTGCATTGATTCCCCTATCTTTGCAGCCCAAAAAATAAATTTTAATGGCAAATCATTCAGCGACCAAGAAAGATGTACGTCAGAGCAGAAAGCGTAACGAACGTAACCGTTATTATGGTAAAACAACCCGTAATGCCATCCGCGACCTGAAAGCGGCCGATAAGAAGACCGCAGCCACCGAACTTCCAAAAGTTGCTTCTATGATCGACAAGCTGGCTAAGCGTGGCACCATCCATAAGAACAAAGCAGCCAATTTGAAGAGCAAACTGGCTAAAAGAGTGAACGCACAGGCTAAATAAACGTTAGCATTAAATATAATCAGGCCCGTCAATCATAATATTGACGGGCTTTTTGTTGATAAATTATTCCTGCAGAACTGTGGTTAATTCTTAAATTTACCGTCCCTTTATTATTGCTTTATGACTAAAAAATGTACCAGCCTTTTTTCCTTGTTACTGCTGGCCTTTATCAGTTTTTCACAAACGAATCCAACCCCACAAACCCTTCCAATCAATATTACCAGCCAAACAGGAAATGTATTGCCTGCCGGGTTAGCCATACATCGGTTTGGCACCACATCAGGTGCTGTTCCTACAACCCGTACCCTGATTCCGGGGAATGGAGATCTGCCTTATAATGCAACTTCCAATGCAGGTGGCTGGAGAGATGAGGGAACGAGTGGTTTGGGTGTGCTGGCATCAAGCAGCCAGTCGGCCGGTGCATGGGTCATTGCTGTAAATACCATAGGAAAAACAAATATAGAAGTGCAGTGGACAGCCCGATTAATACTACAGCAAACTGCCTGGGATAATAATGTTGCTTTGCAGTACCGGCTGGGAACCACGGGGAATTTTATTGACATTGGCACTACGTCAACGTACAGCAGTACCGGACAGGTAGCGGGACATTTTCAAACCTTTACCGAAATACTTCCGGTTGCAGCAGAGAATCAGCCAGAGGTTCAGATCCGGTGGATCTATTGGGCAACGGCCGGCGGATCTGGGTCCAGAGACCGGATCGCTATTGACGATATCAGTATTGGCGGGGGAAGCATTCCCTGCACCGAGCCAACGAATCAACCTGCCAATTTGATTTTAACCCCTACTCCTACTACCATCAGCGGAACATTTGATGCGGCAATCCCTGTGGTAAATGAGTATCTCATCGTTCGGAGTACTACCTCCACTTTGGCATCTCCGCCCGCAGACGGAGTATTTTATTTGCCGGGAGATCCGTTGGGTGGCGGAACCGTTGTGATAAGTACTACCTCCACTTCTTTTACCGATATTAATTTAACTCCTGCTACTAACTATTATTATTTTGTATTCGCACACAATAATGAAAATTGCAGCGGGGCTCCCAATTACCTTCAGTTAAATCCGTTAACCGGGAATATCAGTACGCTTTCGCTACCCCCCTGTGGTACACCTCCATTACCTCCTGCTAACTTAGTGCTCACCCCAAGCAGTATCTCTGTAAGCGGAAGTTTTACAGCCGATCCGGGTGCTAACAGGTATTTAGTGATCAGGAGTTTGAATTCCAGCTTAGCCGCAACTCCTGTTAATGGAACAAGCTATACTGCAGGACAAGCTTTTGGCGGTGGTACAATAGTAGCATATACATCAGGCACAAGTTTTTCGTCCTTTGGATTACTGTCCGGAACACTTTATTATTTCTTTGTTTTTTCAGCAAATGGCGATTGCAGCGGCGAACCATATTACAACACAACCTCTTTGAACGGAAGCACTACAACCCTTAGCGGAACTGGTATTCCACCGGGATATTACGATGCAGCCAATGCGTTAACCTGTGCCCCGTTAAAGACAGCCTTATTCAATATCATTTCTGCAAATTATACCCAGTTAAGTTATACGCCTGGTGTATGGAATGCCTATCAAACCACCGATCTCCACCGCAATGATGCCAATAATGCAGATATCCTCTGGGATATGTACAGTGACAACCCGGTAGGGCCAGAACCCTATACCTATACTTTCAGCATTGATCAGTGCGGCACGTATAATTCAGAAGCTGATTGTTATAACAGGGAACATTCTTTTCCCTCCTCCTGGTTCAATGATGGTTACCCGATGTATACAGATCTTAATCACCTGTTTCCAACCGACGGCTATGTAAATAACCGGAGAGGAAATCAACCTTACGGAGAAGTAAGTGCCCCAACCTGGAGTTCACAGAACGGAGGCAAATTGGGTCCGAACATATTCCCTGGCTTCAGCGGTGTGGTTTTTGAACCAAGAAATGAATACAAAGGAGATCTTGCAAGGGCTCACCTGTATATGGCAACAAGGTACCAGAACCTGGTAGCCGGATGGCAGGGCAATGGGAATGCAAATGATGTTTTGAATGGTACGGCGTATCCTTCTTTTGATGACTGGGATATCAAACTCATGTACAAATGGCATACGAATGATCCGGTAAGTCAGAAAGAGATTGACAGAAACAACGCAGTTTACGCATTACAGGGAAACCGCAACCCTTTCATTGATCACCCGGAATATGTTTATATGATCTGGCAATGTACCGGGCTATTGCCAGTAACCATCACGGGTTTTACCGCGGAAAAAAGCAATGAGTCGGTATTGCTGAAATGGTACGCAACACAGGAAACCAACTTCAAGCAATACGATATCGAAAGAAGTACAGACGGCTCATCGTTTTATAGAACAGGAACCGTACAAGGCAGGAACCTGGTGGCCTATTCTTTCACTGATAATAATCTTCCGTTAGTAAATACTGTTTATTACCGCCTGAAGATGATTGATATTGACGGAAAGTTCAGTTACAGCAACATTGTTCCGGTACGGATAAATGGCAATTTTTCCAATGCCCTGGTATACCCCAATCCAACCCGGGAAAAACTGGTTATAAAATTATCCGGCACAATGACAGAAGCAGCAAACCTATCCGTTACAGACCTCTCGGGCAGGTTGCTCATGCAGCAGAATGTCAGTGGCACGCAAACAGCAATTGATCTTGACGTAAGCAGATTGCCTGCCGGCAGGTATTTTATTAAGATCAGCAACACGGCAAAACTGATCCGGCAGTCTTTTGTGATCATTAAATAATTCTGATTCATTAATTGAGCCGGCTGTGATCATGCAGCCGGTTTTTTATTTTTACAAACGGCGGTTCGCTGAATTGAAATTATTGTAGCTTGACAAAAATTTCAAGGGCATGAGAAAACTCCTTATTCTTTCCTTATTTATTCCCATTGCTATACAAATGAATGCGCAGCAATGCCGCTTTGAAAAAACAGGAGGAAAAGAAAGCGCTACCTATTTTGAAGCAATCGAATGGTATAAGAATTTAGACAAACTCTCCGCAAAGGTTTTGGTGAAGGAAATGGGAATGACCGACGCCGGGTATCCCTTACACCTGGTGTTGGTAAGTAATGATGGAAAATTTGACGCTGCTCAATGGCATAGGCAAAACAAGGCCGTTATACTGATCAATAACGGCATTCATCCCGGCGAACCCGACGGCATTGATGCAAGCATGATGCTGGTGAGAGATATAGTAAACGGTAAAACAAAATTGCCTGACAATGTTGCACTGGCTTTTATTCCCGTTTATAACATCGGCGGTTGCCTCAACCGGAATTCTTATTCGAGGGCAAATCAAAACGGGCCGTTGGAATATGGTTTCCGCGGTAATGCCCAAAACCTTGACCTGAACAGGGATTTTACCAAATGCGACAGTAAGGAAGCAAGATCATTTGCACAAATATTTCACCTGATTGATCCGGATATACTGATTGATAATCATGTAAGTGATGGAGCGGATTACCAGCATACGATAACGTTGCTGACCACACAGTATGATAAACTGGGTACTGGCCTTGGAGCATGGTTAAAAAATAATTTTGAGCCGCAATTATACAAAGGCATGAGTGAAAAAAACTGGGATATGGTTCCGTATGTAAGTTTTGAAACCGGTAGCCCAGACAGGGGAATGGTCATGTTCTATGACCCATCTCGTTACTCTTCGGGTTATGCGGCATTATTTCAAACCATTGGATTTGTTCCCGAAACACATATGCTGAAGCCATTCAAAGACCGGGTACTATCCACCTATGCCTTTATGCAAACAGCGGTTGAAAGAGCATCTGCCAATGCAACAGACCTGATCACACAACGAAACAAGGCCAGGATGGAAGTTCTAAAGCAAAAGTCGTGGCCATTTAAATGGAGTATAGATACATCAAAATATTCCTTTGTAAGTTTTAAAGGGTATGAGCAGGCCTACAAACCCAGTGATGCTACCGGTCTTAACCGGATGTATTACGATCGCAATAAACCATTTACCAAACAGGTAAAGTTCTTTAACGTATTCAATGCCGCTGATTTTATTACAGCACCCGGTGCTTATATCATCCCTCAAGGATGGAATACCGTGGTGGATCTGTTGAAACTTAACAATGTAATTATGCAACAATTTAATAAGGATACAATCATCGAAGTGGAAGCATATCGCATCGATGATTACAAATCAGCAGCAAGGCCATATGAAAAGCATCATAAAAATTCTGCTGTAAAAACTTCTGTGCTGAAACAGAAGATAAAATTTTTAAAAGGAGACTATCTTATTCCACTCAATCAAAAGGCGAATCGTTACCTCATTGAAATGCTTGAACCAACCGGCGATGATAGTTTTTTTGCCTGGAATTTCTTTGATGCCGTATTGCAGCAAAAAGAAGGTTATAGCGATTACCGTTGGGATGATCTGGCTGCAGAAGTGTTGAAAAATGATCAGGAACTGAAAAAGAAACTGGACGAAAAAAAGGCTGCCGATCCAAAATTTGCTGAAAATGGGCCGGCTCAACTTGACTTCATATATAAAAACTCACCTTATTATGAACCTGGGCATAACAGATACCCGGTATACAGGCTAAGCCAATGAGGGGTTTTATTTGATCAATTTAACTGAAAATGAATTAGTTAGAGTCAAATCATTAAAAGTTCAAAAAGAAGTTTTTCTTGATGAAAAAAGCTTCATTTTTAATTCCTTAATTCTTCATTTTTAATTGATAATGGCCTACCTTTGCTGCCCGCTCAAAAAAGCGGTTTACACAACATTTTTAAACAATAAATCAATCAGGGAAATGAACAACTACGAATTGATGGTGATTTTTACCCCTGTGCTGTCTGACGACGAATTTAAAGCCGCTCAGAAAAAATATGCCGACCTCGTTACAGATAACGGAGGTGAGGTATTGCACACCAATCCCTGGGGACTAAAATCGCTGGCCTATCCCATTGCCAAAAAAACCACCGGTTTATATTGGGTAATGGAGTATAAAGCGCCATCCAGCTTCAATGAAAAGTTGAAAATTCAACTTTTACGTGACGAATCACAGATGCGTCACATGTTCACTGCACTCGACAAATACGCCGTTGAGTACAATGTAAAAAAGAGAAGTGGCGTAAAACATTCTGAACCGGAAAAAGCGGAGGCATAATCATGGCAAAAAATGAAATAAAATATCTTACTGCCATTAAGCAGGAGAAACGCCCGAAGAAATACTGCCGCTTTAAAAAAATGGGTATTCATTATATCGATTATAAGGATGCAGAATTTCTGAAAAAATTCATCAACGAACAAGGTAAACTGCTGCCACGCCGCATTACAGGGAACTCTTTAAAGTTCCAGCGTAAAGTGGGCGATGCAGTAAAAAAGGCCCGTCAAATGGCTATTTTACCGTACGTTACTGACTTATTGAAATAACTTTTTTAACCACCCTAACCTTTAAATAGGGAAAGCTCTGAGTACTGAACTACGTCGAAGAGTTGGGTAAAAATGCAAAACAATGCAGGTAATATTAATACAGGATGTAAACAATTTGGGCGGCGTTAATGAACTGATAACCGTAAAAAATGGTTACGGACGCAACTACCTTATTCCTCAAAAGTTCGCTGTTGAAGCCAGCCCTTCCAACATTAAAATGATGGAAGAAAAGAAAAAGCAACAGGCTAAGAAAGAAGCGAAGTTGCTGGCTGAATTAAACAGCGTGATCGCTGTTTTGAAAGATGGTGCGTTAAAGATCGGTGCTAAAACAGGTACCAGCGGAAAGATCTTTGGTAGTGTAACTTCTGTTCAGATCGCCCGGGCAATTAAGGATCAGAAAGGATATGAAATTGACCGTCGCCGCATTTCGATCATTGACGAAGTGAAAGAATTAGGTACTTACAAGGCAAAGATCGATTTCAGCAACGGAAATGAAGCTGAAGTTGAATTTGAAGTTATAGCTGAGTAATAGTTCAAAAAAATAGTTTAAACGCCTGGTTAACCAGGCGTTTTTTATTTCACCTATTGCAACCCCCACCGGGAGGGCCGGTATGTTTAGCTGGTTTTTTAAATAAAACCCTCTGCTTATCAGGCATCTGTAC
>DAOLIP010000011.1:20513-55144 GCA_035328475.1 Ferruginibacter sp. | reverse complement strand
GATGGCACCATGAAGTAAAAGCAGGTGTTGCATATACTATATATAAGCAGGCAATATAAAAAAAGTCCCCCGGAATATTCCGGGGGACTGTATAACTAAGTGTTAGTTAGTTTTATTGAACTACTACTCTACACATGGTTAAGCGGTTGCCATTGGCATCACCCACTTCAACCCAGTAAAGTCCTTTACCATACCTTCTGAGGTCAACATGCATCCTTTGGTAAGGAGCACCAATTGTGTACCTCTCGGTAAGAACCCTGTTTCCGCTTGCATTGAAAACGGTAACTGTTCTTGGCAGGTTTGAGTTGTTGTACACACTGTAGTACCTCACATCAAATTCTCCGTTGGTTGGGTTAGGATAGATGAAGCATCTACCGGCAGCCGAATCCAGGATAGAGATAGTGTTGGAAGTATTGGTACATCCATTAACATCTGTAACAGTGAGTTGGTAAGTGCCCAGCTGGTCAACATCAAGCGCCAGTGTTGCTGTATTACCACCGTAAGGTGCACCATTGCGGATCCAGCTATATGTTTGAGCCGCTGCAGGAGACACTGAAGAACTCAGTGTGGTTCTTAAGCCAGGGAATAACCTGGTGTAAGGAGCAGCAGATATAACAACAGTTGGCAATGGATTTACTGTTAACAACACCTGGAAGGAGTTGATACTTGCGCAAGGCGCAGCACCGGTGATAACACAGCGGTACATGTATCCACTCATGCTAACCGGCGGAGCAGTAACAGTAAGTGTTGCGGTAGTAGCACCTGCATACACACCACCATTGGCGATGTTTGCCCATGTATTACCTGTGTTGGTGCTAACCTGCCACTGGTAAGTGAACGGACCAGAACCACCCGGAACCACAGAAAATGTTGCCACCTTATCGGTACAAACCGTTCTGTTAACCGGTTGTGTAAGAACTGTGGTTGGCTGGTTAACTGTAACAGTAACCGTTCTTGGAGCAGAAGTACAACCAGGAGTTGGATACTTGAACTGGATACTCCAGCCGTTGGCTATCTGACCCTGGTCACCGCCTACGTCATCAACAACCAGTAATCTCCATGTTCCGTTAGCGTTGGCTGTGTTGCCAAACATTGACAGAGCAGGAGCAGCCTGAGAGAATACACCCGGACCTGGGGCAGGATAGTTATCACCACCGCTGCCATCTGCAAAATCAGTTGGACGGTAAGTACCCGTTCCATTTGCAGCAGTAGTACTCATTGCAGCAGCACCATCCCTGAAGGTATAAGTAGCGTTATTAATACCACCAGTACCACCAACGTCAGACATCAGAACGACATTAGTACCAGCAGGTGATTGTAACAATACATCCACGTCATTGCTCCATGTGTGACTAACGCCGGTTAATACCACACTTTCAACAGAAGCACCCGTGGTTGGTAAACCACTTACCACTATATTAGATGGGTAAGGAGTGCCTGTACCTGAAGAAGGAATAGTGATAGGAGCAGGGTTAGTAAATGTCTGGAATGCATCAAATCCTATGCTGGCAACAGTTACCTGGTAAGGATACGTACCGCTAGGAGTTGGCCTTGCGTAAACGCAATTAGCCGTATCGCCTGCTACATAAGGAATGGTTGCAGCAGCGTCTCTGAATAAGCCGGTAGCTGGTGACCAAACACCTGATGCAGGAGGACCGTACAGGTAGTCAAATGTAAGTGACCACGAACTGATGTTTCCGGCATCACCTGCAAACGCATCGTAAGCAGCCAGTGTCCAGTTTCCTTGCGGGTTACCAGCAAACATGGTTGGCCATGAGTTTGTGGTTGGCGCAAATCCTGTTGGACCAGGAGCAGGAGTACCTGCTGTTACACGGTCGGCCCTGAATGTACCAGTGTATGGATTAGCACCGGTACTGATAGCAGGAGCTGTGTTATCAGATGTGAACACCGTATTGGTAAATCCGGTTGTAGCACCGGTACCACCTGTAGCATTCAGGAAGAAATCGAGGTTTATTATCTGACCGGCCGGGTTTCTTAATACCATCGCAACGTCTCCCACCCATGTGTGGCTCATATTAACCGTTACTCTTGCAGCTGTAATTTGTGCAGTTGCAGGTATCGGAACGTTGATGGTATGGTTACCACCGGCAGGCGTATTATCAGGTACTGGTACACTGATCGGGCCCGAACTGTATGTAGAAGTGAATGGTGATGGCGCCAATGATGAAGTGATACATAATTGAACCGCATTATCACCTAAGCACATGGCTACGTTGGCAGGGTTAACAATCGGCGCAGCAGGAGTGTAAACAACACCGATGGTTGCTGTATTTGTACAACCGGTACCGGCATTGGTTCCTGTAACTGTATATACAGTATTAACGGCTGGTGCAGCATAAACGGTAGCCAGGTTGGTTCCGGTGTATGCTGTGGTTGCAGTAGCGTTTGTATATAAGCCTGTAAGTGGAGACCAAACATAAGAGCTTGCTCCGCTTGCAGTTAATGGAGTACCGTTGATACCGGCAACACCACCGCAAGTTGGGCTTACTGGCGAAATGGTTACGTTAGGCAGTGCGTTCACTGTCAGTATTGCACCTGTAGAGTTAGCTGCAGGAGGACATGTTCCACTGATTACGCAACGGTAGCGCCAGCCGCTCATAGCAACAGTAACCGGGTTAACGGTAAGAGTTGCGGTATTTACACCAGAGTAAGGAGCACCATTGGCGATGTTGGTATAAGTACCACCACCGTTTGTGCTAACCTGCCACTGGTAGGTTATACCCTGGCCGGTACCACCAACTGTAAAGGTTACGCTGGTACCTGCACAAGCGGTAACGTTGCTTGGCTGGCTGGTAACTGCAGGAAGCTGGTATACCGTGATCAGTATGCTTGCAGCAGTTTGACAACCGCCTGGAGCTGTACCTACAACAGTATATGTTCTTGTTGATGATGGAGACGCCGCAACAGGATTTGAAGTTGTTGAACTCAAACCTGCAGCAGGCGACCATAAGAAAGTCCATCCTGCTGGTGGCGGAGCCGGTGGTGTTTGGAAAGTGATTTCAAAACCACCATTGATATTTCCAAGATCACCTCCAACCTGGTCATTGGTATACAATCTCCACAGACCATTAAAGTCTCCGGTAAATGTAGCCAATGTCGGGTTTATCTGTGTGATCGGACCTGGGCCGGGAGCCGGCCATGTGTCCGGTCCTGCTGTGTTAGTAGGCCTGTACGTACCACTTGGAATATTCAATACGTTTGGTACAGTAGTAGCTGCAGCATCACTGAAGGTGATTGTTGTAGCAGCCAGGTTATTACTGCCGCCATGGTCTGATAACAGGATCACATTTTGCCCGGTAGGTGACTGTAATACAATATCCAGATCACTGGTCCAGGTATGGTTCATATTATTCAGCCTAACAGATGTAACTGTTACACCTGCAACAGGTAAACCGGTTACGTTGATGGTAGCAGGGTAAGGAGCACCAGGGCCACTTGTTCCCGTTCCAGGCACCAGGATGGGTGCAAGGTTGCTGAATGTTTGAGCTCCCGAAGCACCGGTTACTGTCAGTAATGTTGGATTACCGGCACAAAGCGGGCCACTTGGATTAGCTGTAATAGCGATCGGGGTGATCGTTGCAGGAAGTACAGTAACTACAGCAGTACCGCTGTTACCAGTACCTACGCAACATGGGTTACCGGCATCAATTACAGATACCAGTGAGTATGTTGTATTCACTGTTGGTGTAACAGGGATACAATCTCCGCTGATGTAGTTGGTAATTGTTCTTGGATAACCTGGTGTTGCAGGAACTGCGTTGATCACCACATTATAAGTAGCACCTGGGTTACCACCGGTGATATCAACCTTTAAGCAGGTAGTAGAACCTGTACAGGTTGTTGGTGGAGGACCAGGCAGTGTAGTTGTATAAACCACATCATCAATACCTATATAGTCTGAGTTAGCTCCTGGAGGGCCGCCACCTTCAACAAAGTAACGGAAGGCGATACGACCTGCTGTTGGAGCAGCCAAACCGGTAATCGGTATTTTAAATTGAGTCCATGCGGTTGGATAACCGGTAGTGGTATACGTTGGGTTGATATCCAATAGCAAAGTGGTATAATCACCCACACTGGTATTGGTTGCGCCTACGTTAACACCCTGGTTAGTGGTATTCATCCTTACCTGTAACCTGTCGGGGAAAGTACCGGTGGTTGTACGGGTATAGAATGAAAGGGTATCGCCGTTAGTTAATGTAACTGGAGGTGCAAACAACCAGTTGCTGATTGTAGCTAACGCAGAAGTATTATTGAAATTGGCAGCGATGTATCCGGGAGGTGTATTACCTGGGAATACACCTACGTTACCCTGGAACCAACCTGTTGGTCCAACCGGAAGGCTGAGATTTTGAGAAGCCCAGCCAGCAGGTAATGGAACTACGGTATTAAATGTTTGTGTGAAAACAGTAGAAGGTACCGGAGGACCAGGCATCAATGATAATACGGATGGTCCGATCGGGGTACAAGGTGGTGGAGGTGTACATGTTAAACCGGTAACAGTCATAATGTAACCTGTACAGGGTGCTGCAAAAGCAATGTTAGCAACAAGGATCACTGTTGCATTCACCGGCAGGTTAAAAGAGAATGTTACAGTAGTACCCGCAGTTACAGAGCTTGAACCACCATCGGCGATCCGGTTGGTACAAAGAGCCGTGGGGCTGAAGCTGCCATTATAGGCGCTTACGAAAACGTCACCAGTCTGTCCGGCAGCTACACCATATACTACCGTTACACACTGAGGTGCACAGGTAAGATTTTGCAAGCTGTAGGTGTCATAAAAGAATCCTGATCCTGCAAAAGGAGTACCGCAGGCAGTAGGGGCTGCACAGGTAGATGCAACACCGCTGCGGAAAGGGCGGCCATTGTTCATGGTAGGGTCTCCCGCCACCAGTGCACCAGTGAAGGTACAAACATCATTAATGATGTTTGTTGTTGGTGGTGTGTTCAGGATGTTCTCTCCCTGAATTTGCTTAATGGCAGCAATCTTTTCGGAATACTGCCTGTTAAGGGCCGGAACATCCGTTGGGGTTGCTTCATTTGTTGGCAACAGGCTCCTGTTTGCTTTAACCATTTCCTTGGTCAGCTTAGGAGGTGCCGTGACGACAGAAGATTGTGTTCTCTTCCCATCCTTCTTAGGCGGAGACACAACATTCTGTGCACTCGTGACATAAAATGAAGTGGTCAAAACAAGAACCGGAAGGATCGTTTTGAGCAGCAACACTTTAAGGTCTCTTAAAGTAGTTTTTTTGTGCATAATAAATGTTTTAGTTTGATGAAATAACCAAATACAAATACCGGAAAGGAGTATCCGGTTTTTGCAGTTAGTCAGAAAGATGTTTAAAGGTAATAACTTTAACTTTAAATTAAGTAATTTTTACCCGATTTTTTTAGGTCGGAAATTACGGGAAATGAATTGCCTCCAGGGGGGCCGGAATTTGACGGGAAAGTCTTGTTTTTCAACTAATACAAACTCCTTTAACCAGGGTTTGACCGAAAATAAAAAAGCCCCTGTTCAGGGAGCTTTCCAATTAATTATTTACAATATTCCACCGAAGTGAAATCAGCTTTGTTTTGTTTTTTTAGCGGCAGGCTTTGTTGTTTTTTTAACTTCTGCAACTTTGGGTGCTGCTACCGCATTTTTTTCAGTATTCGCTTCTGTTTCAGCTTTGGCCTTATCTGCTGCTACGGCAGACGGTGCCGTGGTTGTTTCTCCAGCAGCAGTTGAAAAAGTAGGTTGGGCGGCTTGTTTTCTTGCCTCCGTTTTCTTTGCTTTTGCAGCTTCAGAAGTCTGCGCAGCGGCAACAGCACTGAATCCCATCATGATTATTGACGCCAGTAGTAATTTTTTCATCGTGTTTGTTTTTTATTTAAATAAGTGAATTTGATTAACCAGTTGCCAAATGTATAATTTTCTGCCAGAAAATGAGCAGCGGCTGGTATATTTTTTTGTATGCCTGGTCTATTTACAGTAAATAATAACAAAGTCTTTTTTAAGGCATGCCGGCATCAGGCATTCAGGTTTCCGAGGTGAACTTCGTCAAAATCTTTTAGTGACCTGATCTTTATATCTGCTGCATCCCATTTGGTTTTTGGGTAGATGGACGGCTCAGGCACGATCACACATTTCATTCCTGCAGCTTTCGCTGCGATCATTCCATTAAATGAATCTTCAAAGCAGATGCACTGCCCTGGGTGTACCGAAAGTTTTTCGGCGCAGTTCAGGTATACTTCCGGGTGCGGCTTTCCATAGGCCAGGTCATTGGCCGAGGATAAAGCTCCCAGGTCTTTTTTTATACCCAGCATATTGGTCACCACTTCCATAAGCGCCGGGCCAGACGAAGTGGCCAGCCCGATATTGAAATTCCGTCCTTTAAAAAAATCAAAGATGTATGATACACCGGGCATTGGTTTACCCCGCTGCTGTACCAATTCAATAACACGGTTCACGATCCTTTCTTCGGCCTGGAGCAGCTTTGTTTGGGAAATTTTAAAATAGGTGAACCAGAACAATAAGAACTCTTTGGTACGCATGCCGGTTGTTTTTGCATACTGCTCCGGAGAAAGTTTTATATTGTGTTCAGAAAAAAATTCTTCGGCAGCCTGCTTCCACAGCGGTTCTGAGTCGATGAGCAAACCATCCATATCAAAGATAACGGTATTCAGTTCCATGCTGCAAATATATCCACGCAAGTCATTTGTATTTTAAAAGTTGTTGCAGCAGGTTGAACAGGTTGGTTATTTCAGGTACAGATTATATAAATTGCAGTAAACTATCTTGCAGCGATAAAACCAGGTAAATGAGTAAATGGCTTACCAGTATCAAGGAATCAGCGTTTGTAAAAAAAATAATTTATATGGTCATCGGCTCGCTTTCTTACCCGGGCCTCAATATGATCAACAAACTGCAGGTGAACGGGATGGAAAAACTGCGGGAGCTCCCTAAAAAAAATGTGTTGTTCGTAAGCAATCACCAAACCTATTTTGCCGAAGTGATCTGTATGCTGCACATTTTTGGTGCCGTTAGCTGGGGTAAAAAAAGAAAGTTGGGGGTTCCCTATTACCTGCTTTGGCCATATACCCGTGTTCAGTTTGTTTCGGCAGAAGAAACGATGAAGAAGAACTGGCTCAATAAAGTATTTGCCCTGGCCGGCTCCATCATGGTAAAACGTGTTTGGGTTACCGATGGCACAGAGACCAGGAAGGGGCTTGATCCCAGTGATACCCGTAAGATTTCCCGGGCCCTTGATAAAAACTGGGTCATCACTTTTCCGCAAGGCACCACCACGCCCTTTGTTCCCGGCCGGAAGGGGACTGCCTTTATCATCAAACATCAAAAACCCGTTGTTATACCGGTAGTGGTAGAAGGTTTCAGTACCGCCTTTGATAAAAAAGGATTGAAGTTCATCCAAAAAGGAACAAAACTGTCCATTACGTTCAAAGATCCGATGCAGATCAATTTTGAGGATTCAACCGAAAAGATACTGGATGATATTATGGATGCTATTGAGCAAAGTAAGAAGTTCATGCCCGGCAACAATTAATATGCCCCCGGTGGATTAATCTTTTACAAATAATGCTTTCAGTTCAACTGCTTCTTCAGGTTTCATCTTTCCGCCAAGAATAAGCCGGAGCTGTCTTCTTCGTAAGGCGCCGTCGTATAATTTTCTCTCTTCGTCTGTTTCCGGAACTACCTGGTTCACTTTTCGTGGTTTGCCATTCGGATCCAGTGCCACAAATGTATAATAGGCTTCATTGCTTTTGTACCGGTATTGTTGTATGGCATCTTCGCCCCATACATTTAGGTGAACTTCCATGCTGCTGTTAAAACAACGGGTGAGGCTTGCTTCTATATGTACCACGTTGCCTAATTTTATCGGGCTTTCAAAAGAGATATTATCCACCGAAGCTGTTACCACGGGTGCCCCGCTGTGTTTCATGGCAGCCAGCGCTGCTGCAATATCCATCCAGTACATCAGCCGGCCCCCCATCAGGTTACCAAACGTATTGGTGTCGTTTGGTAATACCAGTTCCGTCATTACCACCAGCGATTCTTTTACTTTTTTATCCATCGGATTTTTTTACAAAGATAAGTGGTTTTATAGCCGTCCGCTGATGTGTACTTAAGCAGAACAGGATCGTATTGCCCTCGTCTGTAAAAAAACATGATATCAATTATGTGCTATTATTTGGCAGTTCGTCTTCGTTTTTCGAATTTCGTTTACTGAATTGCTTTTTATCATGAATGAACCTGCGCCTATTTCTTTTGAAAATACAGAGTCTGCCTTTGCTGCCAAATCAAACCAGGAATTAAAGAAAGCCCACTTTCTTTTCAGTATGATGGGTAAACCCTGGCTGGTGAATGCCGGACTGAAACTGACCCCGCCTGCCATTAAATGGCATATCCCTTTTACAAAAACGATCATTCGCAGCACCATCTTCAAACAGTTTGTAGGCGGCGAAACATTACAGGAAACAAAAAAAGTGGTGGATAAACTGGCCGGCTATAACGTAAAGGTGATCCTGGATTATGGTGTGGAAGGAAAGGAAGGAGAAGATAATTTTGATCATGCCCGTAATGAATTTATCCGGGTGATAGACTACGCTTCCACACAAAGCAATATTCCCTTTATGAGTGTGAAAGTTACCGGCTTTGCCCGCTTTGCCCTACTGGAAAAGATGCATACTGCCATGAACATGACCGAAGGCAGCCTGATCAAGCGATACCTGAAGGCGGTAGGCAGTTTATCTTCCGAAGAAAAGGACGAATGGCACCGGGTACGTTTACGTACCCAAAAAGTATGTGAGGAAGGCAGCAAAAAAAATGTAGGCGTTTTGATCGATGCGGAAGAAACATGGATACAGGATCCCGTAGATGCACTCACGATCCTAATGATGGATATCTTTAACAGGGGAAACGTGGTTGTGTATAATACTTTGCAGCTATATCGCCACGACCGGCTGCAATTCTTGATAGACTGCCATGCCGCTTCGGTAGAAAGAGATTTTATACTGGGCGCAAAACTGGTAAGAGGCGCTTACATGGAAAAAGAAAGGAACCGGGCTGCTGAATTGAATTATCCTTCGCCCATACAGCCCGATAAAGAAACCTGCGATAAAGATTACAATACAGCTGTTGAATATTGTGTAGAACACCTCGACCGCATCGCATTGATCGTTGCATCACATAATGAGTACAGCAACCTTTACACGACACAGTTACTGGATAAAAAAGGATTGCCGCATGATCATAAACATGTTCACTTCTCACAGCTTTACGGAATGAGCGATAACATTACATTCAACCTCGCAAGATCAGGATGCTCCGTCAGCAAGTACTTGCCCTTTGGTCCCATTAAAGATGTAATACCCTATCTTATGCGCCGTGCCCAGGAAAACAGTTCTGTTTCCGGGCAAACCGGCCGGGAGCTGAGCCTGATAAAAAAAGAGATACAACGCCGCAATCTGGAAGGGTAGAAATCGTTCTACAAATAACTGCTGCCAGATATCTTTATATGAGATTAAATTATCTTTGGCAGATACATCAATGCGAACACGCCTTATACTAACTTCTGCTCTTTCTTTACTGCTCTCTGTTGCCCATGCACAACAGGTAAGGAGTATCCCGGCAGTTAAAATAAGTCAGCCCATAAGAATTGATGGTAACCTCAATGAGGAAGCCTGGAAACTGATTGAACCAACCGGTGATTTCATCACTTCACAACCCGTTTTCGGAAGGGCTTCGATACAAAAAACAGAAGTAAGGATAGCGTACGATAACACGGCCATTTATATAGGTGCCTATATGTATGAAAAACCGGAGAATATCCGCCGGCAGCTTACTGCCCGTGATATGATCGACCGGCAGAACGTAGACATTTTTGCCGTGGGCTTTGATACCTACCACGACCGGCAGAATGCATTTATTTTCCGGGTAACGGCAGCCAATGTTCAGGCAGATGCCAAACAATCGCAGAATGGAAGCAGTAATGGCGGTGTGGTTACCGATGCAAGCTGGGATGCTGTATGGGAAAGCAAAACAAGCATCAGGGCAGATGGATGGGTTGCAGAAATTAAAATACCCCTGAGTGCAGTTCGGTTCTCTAATAAAAATATCCAGGACTGGGGATTGAATTTTGGCCGGTTCATCCGTTCTGAAAATGAGAACAGTATCTGGAGCCCCATCAATCCAAATATCAGTGGTGAGTTGAATCAATGGGGGGAGTGGACAGGATTGAGTAATATCAAACCTCCCATCCGTTTGTCTTTTCTTCCTTACCTGTCGGGAGGCATACGGGTATCGCCAACCAATAAGGGAGATGTAACAGAATTTCTTAAGAGCGGGGGCATGGACGTTAAGTACGGGATCAATGAAGGGTTTACACTCGACATGACCTTGATACCCGATTTTGCGCAGGTGCAAAGCGATAATGTATTCCTTAATCTTTCTCCTTTCCAGGTAAAATTTGATGACTACCGTCCCTTTTTCACCGAAGGAACAGAACTCTTCAATAAAGCCGGGCTTTTTTATTCACGAAGAATTGGAAATGCACCCGGGCTTGCTTCCGATGTTTTGAGTAAATATGGAGATAATCCTAATTACCGCATCATTAAAAACCCGGGCATAACAAGATTGTACAATGCCACTAAAGTATCCGGACGAACAAAGGGAAACCTGGGCATTGGTATCTTCAATGCGGTATCTGCACCTATGTATGCCAGGGTAAAGGACCTTACTACGGGGCAGGATTCTACGATACTGACAGAACCACTTACCAACTATAATATCATAGTGTTTGACCAGGCTTTAAGGAACAGGTCATCGGTAAGTTTCACCAATACCAATGTGTTGCGAAAAGGGAACAGCCGGAATGCCAACGTAAGCAGCGTTGATATTTCGATGTTTGATAAAAAGAACAACTATAATTTTTCTGTTGCAGGAAAGTACAGCACCATCTGGGGGAAGCAGGAAAATAAGAACGGTTTTACGGCGGTTGCCGGTTTTGGTAAAGTAAGCGGCATCATACAATACCGGGCTAACCTGGTGGTGGAAAGCGATAAGTACGATCCCAACGACCTGGGTTTTATACAAAACAATAATTCACTGGAGTACAATGCGAATATCAGTTACAATATCATTAGACCCACCCGGCATTTTCTCAATCATTCTTACCGCGTGAGCTTTAATAACATTTATTTGTACCGTCCGTTCAACTGGACAAGTTTACAGGTTAATGCAAGGGCATTCTTCCTGTTTAAGAATTTCTGGGATCTTTCATTCTCTTTTCAAAGCAGCCCAGCCTGGAATAAAGATTATTTCGTTCATTCCAATGTATACACCGGTTACTTTCTTCGCCGAACACCTTATTATTATGTTGGTATTGCCGGAAGTTCAGACAGCCGAAAGAAATTATTCTTCAGTTGGGAGATCGGGGGAGCAGAATCTCCCTTGCCTAAAGACCCCTACTGGGCAACTAATTTAGGGTTGCGGTACCGGGTAAATGATAAACTGCAGTTCAGCCTTAATATGAATATCATGCAGGACAGGGGTAACTGGGGCTGGTCTTTTCTCAGCAACCCGGATGGATCACCGGTCATTGCACGCCGCAATGTAAAGACCAATACGGCAGTAACCAGCGCACAATATAATTTCACATCACGTATGAACCTGAGCATACGCATGCGTCATTACTGGTCGCTGTTGAACAATACCAATTTCTACAACTTAAAGCCCGATGGCTATTGGAATGAAGTACCCTTCATACCAAATCAGAACCTTAATTTCAACACCTTTAATGTAGACATGTTTTACACCTGGGATTTTTTACCCGGAAGCAGGATCACCATTGCCTGGAAGAATGCCTTGGGCAATAATGTAACCATCGATCCGTATGCCAATACCACGTACCTGAAAAATTTCGGACGGGTGCTTGATAATCCGCACAGCAACGAGATCACCGCAAAAGTTGTTTACTACCTCGATTACCTGAAACTGCGTAAAAGAAAAGCGTAGGTTTCGCCCCCTGTTCATAAACTGAGCCGGGTATTTTTTGATTTGCTGGGCAAACGTATTATATTGTAAACAAAAAAAACTATGAACCAGGAAAACACCGCTGATATTTTAAATACCGGAGAACCCAAAAAACTGCCTACGGGTTTAAATGTTCTTACCATCCTTACTTTTATTGGCAGTGCAATTGAATTGTACAATACCTCAAGCAGTTTCATTTCGGGTAAGAAGCAACTGGAAGAATTGGAAAAGAACCAGGAAAAACTTGCTGAAGCGCCTGCATGGGCAAAGAAATTCGCTGGTCCGGAAGTGCAGGAGATGATGGCAAAGGCCTATGAGAACAGGATACCGCTCCTGGTCATCGGGTTAATTGCTGTTGCACTTTGCGTGTATGGAGCCATCCAAATGAGAAAACTCAAAAAGGAAGGATATACATTATGGCTTATTGGAGAGGTTTTACCTTATATAGCCACGGCGATCCTTATGCCGGTATTTTTTAACACCATCTTCGTTTATTTTACAGTGATACCTGTTTTATTCATCATTCTCTATACAATACAGCGAAAGCATCTTACGAATTAAATAAATAAAAAACCCGGAACACTGTTCCGGGTTTTTTATTACCAGGTCTTTGACGGCACCCCGTTCAGCAGTTTGATGAAGTAGAGATGTTTGTTCTCGAAATAATCCGGTATGGCTGTCGCTTCTTTCTTCAGCATCACCGGCCGGAAGTTGAAATCGCTGATCACCCTGAAGTTCTTATCGTTCACATTGTTCATAAAATTATTGCCGTGTTTTGCTAACAGTCTTGCAAACAGGTATACCGATTCAAAACCCTTGAACACCATATCGCCGGGATAGGTCTTGTATTTCTTTTTGTAGGTTTCGTTGATCCATTTGCTGTACTCATCTGTTTTGGAATTGAAATAAGGCGAGGTATAGTAGATGGGAAGATCAGCTACCTCACTTTTCTTCGACAGGGCGGCAAATCCATCCCAGGTAGGCATACCGATCAGGGTAACCGGGTACACTTTGCGGATGTCGGCACATGCCTTTGAAATATTGGCCGCAAAGGTCTCATCCAGGCTGGCGCCGATCAACACACTGTTCTGGTTACTGTCCAGTTTTGTTTTAAGTAAAGCAGCCGTTAAGTTGTTTTCAAAATTCAGGGTCTCCATGGGAAGCAATGCTTTCCCATCCTGTTCATTGATCTGTTTGAAATAAGATGCCACCATATCTTCCTGGGGCCCTTTCTGCCGGCATAAATAGATCTTGTCGGTTCCGTGTTTCTGTAAAATATAACTATAGATGGCTTCGCAATGTGAACGCAGCGTTGAGTTTACGATCACCACAAATGGATTCTTTTTAATACCTGCGTCATTGGGGTAAGTGGCCGAAATAAAAGGGATGTTCTTCTGCAGGGCGAAGCCGGCCAGTTGCAGGTATTCTGCATCTTTTACATTGCCTATTATGAGTTGAAGGCTGTCTAATTTTTTATTCTGAATAAGCCAGGAAACGGGTTGACTGTATGATTTACTGTCGTAAATAGTTGCATCAATATAATCATTGTCCGCTTGCAGGCTGTCGAGTGCCAGTTGGGTGCCCCGTACAAAATCAACTGCCGGCATAATGAATTTTGGCAGGTTTTGTTTGTACCGGAATGTATTGTTGCTGAAAACCGAATCAAGATACAGCGGTGCAAAGATCCCGATCTTAACAGGAGATATTTTTACAGAATCAACTTGTGCAACAGCTACTGTAAAATTAAAAGCCGTTAGAAAAAAAAATGCAACTGTCGGAAACCTCTTGTTCATTTTTAATTTTTAATTTTTAATTCTTCAATTCACTTATTCCCACTCAATGGTTGCCGGAGGCTTACTGCTGATATCGTACACCACCCGGTTGATCCCTTTCACGTTATTGATTATTTCATTGGATATGTTGGCTAAAAAATCATACGGCAAATGCGCCCAGTCTGCTGTCATTCCATCCACCGATGTTACGGCTCTTAATGCAACCGTAAACTCGTATGTTCTTTCATCGCCCATCACACCTACACTTTTCACCGGCAGTAAAATAGTGCCCGCCTGCCAGATGGTGGAATACAAATTATGTTTTTTAAGTCCATTGATGTAGATCGAATCTGCCTCTTGCAATAACCGTACCCTTTCTTCCGTAACTTCTCCTAAGATGCGTATGCCCAGTCCCGGGCCCGGGAAAGGATGACGGAACAGCATGTCGTGCGGTATGCCCAATTCCACGCCCACTTTTCGTACCTCATCTTTAAATAAAGAACGAAGCGGCTCTACCAGTCCCAGTTTCATGGTATCGGGCAAGCCGCCCACATTGTGGTGCGACTTTATCGTTTGCGATGGCCCGTGTACCGATAATGATTCGATCACATCAGGATAAATGGTTCCCTGGCCCAATAATTCAACCCCTTCAATTTTATGCGCTTCCTGGTCAAATATCTCTATAAAAGCGCCACCAATGGCCTTACGTTTTTCTTCGGGGTCGGTCTTGCCTTCCAGTTTTTTGTAAAAATGTTTGCGGGCATCTACCCCAATTACATGTAAACCAAGTTTGTTGTAAATGGTCAGTACATCTTCAAATTCATTTTTGCGTAACACCCCATTGTCTACAAAAATGCCGAACAGGTTTTCGCCGATTGCTTTGTGTATTAAGGTGGCAGCAACGGTACTGTCAACCCCGCCACTCAACCCCATGATCACTTTTTTATTGCCGATCTGGGTTTTTAATCTCTCCACTGTTTCCGTAATAAAATGAGCTGCGGTCCAGTCCTGGCTGCACTTGCAGATGTTCACCAGGAAGTTCTTCAATATCGTTTTGCCTTCGGTAGAATGATATACTTCGGGATGAAACTGCAAACCATACAGTGGAAAAACCCCGTTGTTGTTTTGTTTGAATGCGGCCACGGGTATGCTTTCGGTAGTGCCCAGCAATTCAAACCCATCGGGAAGTTTTATGATGGTATCGGCATGGCTCATCCATACCTGGGAGGTAGGGGAGATGTTTTGCAGCAGCGTATCTTCTTTCAGTTTGCTGAAGATGGCACGGCCATATTCTCTTTTATCGCTTTTATCCACTCGCCCGTTATATAGTTTTGCCGTGAGCTGGGCGCCGTAACAAATACCCAGTACCGGAACTTTTTCAGTCATCGCCTTTATATCAACCACCGGGGCATTTTCTTCATTTACAGAAAACGGCGATCCGCCCAGTATGATCCCCTTTAAGCCGGGTTCATAAATAATTTCTTTGTTGTAGGGTATGATCTCACAAAAAACACTTGCCTCCCTTACGGTACGGGCAATTAATTGGGTGTATTGAGAACCAAAATCAAGGATGAGAATTTTTTCTGTCATAATAGGCTGCGAAGGTAAATAAATTAGAGGGATGATTTTATGCTGCTGTTGCTGCTCCGGTTTTGCGGAATCATTATATTTACAAAAACTTTAGCGCCATGAAGCAATTCCTGTTTCTTCTTATTGCCGCCTGTTGCCTTGTATCCTGCGATCATACTACCGGAAGCGGAGAAATAGTTACGGAAATCCGCCCGGTAAACAATTTTTCGGGCATTTCTGTGGGTGGCGACTTTGACGTGGAAATTAAAATAGGCCCCTCTACCGAAGTGAAGGTGGAGGCGGATGATAATATAATGAAGTATATTGAAACCCACGTTTCGGGTAGTACCCTCAAGATCAGAACCGAAGAACTTCATAACTATAGTGATGTTCACATGAAAGTATATATAACTACCCCTTCGCTTACACGGGTAAGTGCGTCTGCATCCGCCCGGGTTGAAGTACTGGATCTGCTTAAATCCAGCGACAGGCTGACCTTTAATGCCAGCAGTTCAGGAAACATTACGGCAGATATTGATGCGCCGGACGTAGAAGCTGATGCCAGCAGCGGGGCATCCGTTAACCTCACCGGAAAGACCCGTAGTTATAACGTCCAGGCATCCAGTGGAGCCGAGGTCCGGTCTTACGATCTTTTAAGTGAAACCACCAAGGTACAGGTCAGCAGCGGGGCAAGTGCCCGCGTTCACGCCAGTATAAACCTGAATGCCCAGGCCAGCAGCGGAGGTTCGGTTACCTACCACGGGGCTGCTACGGTAAATAAGGCCGAAAGCAGCGGTGGCAGTGTGAACAGAAAGGATTGACCCCTCCCTGATCTTTAATAAATTTCCTTCTTTCCCTTCCCTTCTTTGCTGGATACCCGGTTTTTTAAAAAAACTTTCCCCTTTCCTTTGCTGTTTAGGTGTCAAACCCTACCTTTGCACTCCAAATTAAAAAAACGGATTTTAAAAGTTCTTTTTATATGTCACAGAGAATCAGAATCAAACTACAGTCTTACGACCACAACCTGGTTGACAAATCAGCAGAAAAGATCGTAAAAACTGTACGCAGTACCGGCGCCGTGGTAACAGGACCTATTCCTTTGCCTACGCATAAGAAAATCTTTACGGTATTACGTTCTCCTCACGTAAACAAGAAGGCCCGTGAGCAGTTTCAACTGTGTACGCATAAGCGTTTATTAGACATTTACACCAGCAGCAGCCGTACGGTGGATGCATTGAGTAAGTTAGACTTACCAAGTGGTGTGGACGTTGAGATCAAAGCTTGATGAACTTTCCCTGTACTGAGCGAAGCGAAGTAAAAGGGAAAAGCAGAAAGCAAGTTCTTAAAAAGAAAAAATAATGAACATCTATCTCCATAGATATGGAGCGCTGGATATAAATAAGATACAATGAAAAGTATTATTGGAAAGAAAATCGGCATGACGAGTATCTTCGATGTAAGTGGCAAGCAAACTGCTGTTACTATTATTGAGGCCGGCCCATGCGTGGTTACACAAAAGAAAACCGTTGAAACCGACGGATACAATGCTCTCCAGATAGCATTTGGTGATAAAAAGGAAAAACACTCCACAAAATCCGAAACCGGTCACTTTGCCAAAGCGCAAACCCCTTCTAAAAAATTCGTAAAAGAAATACGCGATAGCGAAATAGACAAGAATGTTGGTGAAACCATCACTGTCGACATTTTCACCGAAGGTGATAAGATCGAAGTAGTAGGTACAACCAAAGGAAAGGGTTTCCAGGGTGTTGTACGTCGTCATGGATTCAGTGGTGTTGGTGAGCAATCTCACGGACAGCATGATCGTCAGCGTGCCCCGGGTTCTATCGGTAACTCATCTGATGCCAGCCGTGTATTTAAAGGTATGCGCATGGCAGGTCGTATGGGACAAGACAGGGTAACGATGAAAGGCCTGAAAGTGGTGAAGATATTTCCTGAGAAGAATTATATCCTGGTTAGCGGATCGGTACCAGGCCATAACGGTTCAATAGTTTTAATTCAAAAATAACCGAAACCTATAAGGTTTGTGAAAACCTGAAAGGCTTAAAAATAAAAACCGAAACCTTATAGGTTTAAAAAAATAAGCACAATGCAATTAGATGTTTTAAACACAGAAGGAAAAAAGACCGGCAGAACGGTTGAATTACCAGAAGAGATATTTGGTATTGAGCCGAACGACCACGCTATTTACCTCGCTGTTAAGCAATACCAGGGTGCCCAGCGCCAGGGTACACATAAGGTGAAAACCCGTATGGAAGTGCATGGTTCTTCCAAGAAGCTGCACAAACAAAAAGGTACAGGTGGCGCCCGTAAAGGTAACCTGCGTAACCCATTGTATAAAGGCGGTGGTACCATCTTCGGCCCCAAGCCTCATGCTTATGATATCAAACTGAACCGCAAGGTGAAGGACCTGGCTAAGATGAGTGCATTGGCCCACAAAGCAAAAGACAGTGCGATCGTGATATTGGAAGATGTGAAAATGGATGCACCTAAAACATCCGCATTCACCGGTATTTTAAACAACCTGAAAATTGCCGGTAAGAAAACACTGGTTGTTTTCCCTGAATACAACGATAATCTTTACCTGAGCCTGCGTAATGTACCAACCGTGAACGGTACGTTATTGAGCGACCTGAATACCTATGATATACTGAATGCAAGTGTATTGGTTATGACAGAAGGTGCCGCAAAGATCTTCAGCGAAGAAAACGTTGAAGCATAAGAATTAAAAACTAAAAAAATCAAGAGACATGAAACTGTCTGATGTATTAATAAAGCCGATCTTATCTGAAAAAGCCAACAAACAGGCTGAAAAAATGAACCGCTATTCATTTGTGGTTGATAAGAAAGCCAATAAGCTGGAGATCAAGAAGGCTGTAGAAAGTTTTTATGGTGTACAGGTGGATGATGTGAATACCATCGTGGTGCCTTCAAAAGCAAAAGCCCGCTACACCAAAGCCGGATTTATAGTAGGCCGCAAGCCTTCTAAAAAGAAAGCGATAGTAACCGTTGCCAAGGGCGAAACCATCGACCTGTACGGAAGCAGCATCTAATCCTTCGGCTCCGCTCAGGATTTAAGCGGACGAAAAAATATTTAATAAAGAATGGTATTCAATTACCGCAAAAATTGAAAAAATAAAAGAAAATGGCACTAAGGAAATACAAACCAACAACAGCAGGAACCCGGTGGAGAATTGGTAATGCATACGAAGAAGTTACCACCAACGTTCCGGAAAAATCTCTGCTTGAAAAGCAAAAGAGCACTGCCGGACGTAATGCCCAGGGCCGCCGCTCTATGCGCTATATGGGAAGCGGAAACAAAACCATGTACCGTATCATGGATTTTAAAAGAGATAAGAAAAACATCCCGGCTGTTGTAAAAACGATCGAATACGATCCAAACCGTACCGCATTCATCGCCCTGCTGGCTTATGTAGATGGCGAAAAGCGTTACATCATCGCTCCGCAGGGATTGCAGGTTGGCCAAACCGTAGTTAGCGGCGATGACGTAGCTCCTGAATTAGGGAATGCGTTACAGTTAAAGCACATGCCGTTGGGTACCAACGTTCATAATATTGAGATGCAGCCAAGTCATGGCGGTATCCTGGTAAGAAGCGCTGGTACATCTGCCCAGTTAAGTAACAAGGAAGAAAAATACGCCATCTTAAAAATGCCAAGCGGCGAATTGAGAAAAGTATTGATCAACTGTTACGCTACTGTAGGTGTGGTAAGCAACAGCGATCACAACTTGGAAAGCATGGGTAAAGCCGGCCGCAACCGCTGGAAAGGTATTCGTCCACGTACAAGAGCCGTAGCCATGAACCCGGTAGATCACCCGATGGGTGGTGGTGAAGGAAGGGCTTCTGGTGGTCACCCACGCAGCCGTAAAGGTAAATATGCAAAAGGTGAGATCACCCGTACCAGAGGAAAAGGATCAGATAAGATGATCATCCAAAGGAAGAACGGAAAAAAATTAAGTAATAAGTAATTAATCATTGTTAAAATATCCCGGTGTCTAACCGGGAAAATCAACAAAAAAATAAAACATGGCTCGTTCATTAAGAAAAGGACCTTATGTAGAATTTAAGCTGAATGCAAAAGTTTCTGCAATGGTTGAAGGAAAAGCAAAGAAAGGCGTTATCAAAACCTGGAGTCGCAGGAGCACCATTACGCCCGATTTCGTTGGACAAACGTTCGCCGTACATAACGGGAATAAGTTCATCCCGGTTTATGTAACGGAATTCATGGTAGGACATAAATTAGGTGAGTTTGCCCCAACCCGGAACTTTAAAGGACACTCAAGTAAAAAGATAGCATAAAAAAGTTAGTAGTTATGAGTTAATAGTGATGTGGATCACGAATAACAAATAACAGATAACAAATAACTAAATAAAATGGAAGCAGTAGCAAAATTGAACAATTACCCGACATCGCCACGAAAAATGCGTTTGCTGGTTGATCTGATCCGTGGTATGGAGGTTGAAAAGGCATTGGCCGTTCTGGAGCACAATCCAAAACACCCGGCTGTTCCTTTACGCAAGCTGGTATTATCAGCCATCAACAACTGGAAACAGAAGAATGAAGGCGGTGATGAAACCGGTTTGGTTGTAAAAACAGTGATGGTAGACGGCGCAAGGGTTATCAAACGTATGCGCCCGGCGCCACAAGGCCGCGGATACCGGGTTCGCAAACGCAGCAACCATGTTACCATTGTTGTAGACACAAAAGCAAGTAAAAATTAATCATCAAAAGAATTAACCAATAATATGGGTCAAAAAACAAATCCGATAGGTGCCAGGTTAGGGATCATCCGTGGATGGGACAGCAACTGGTTTGCAAGCAAAACGGAATATCCAAAAAAACTGATCGAAGACAACAAGATCAGGAATTACCTGAATGCCCGTATCAACAAGGGTGGTATCTCCAAGATCGTTATTGAGCGTACGCTTAACAAACTGATCGTTACTATCCACACTTCAAAACCAGGTATCATCATTGGTAAAGGTGGTGGCGAAGTGGACAGGATCAAAGAAGAACTGAAGAAATTATGTGGTAAAGATGATGTGCAGATCAACATCCTCGAGATCCGCCGGCCCGAACTGGATGCTAATATTGTAGCCGATACCATTGCCCGTCAATTGGAAAACAGGATCAACTACAAAAGAGCGATAAAAATGTCAATTGCTTCTGCATTGCGTATGGGTGCCGAAGGAATTAAGGTGAAAGTAGGTGGCCGTTTGGGTGGTGCTGAAATTGCACGTAGCGAAGAGATCAAACAAGGTCGTACTCCATTACATACTTTACGTATGGATATTGATTATGCTAACGTATTTGCCTTAACTGTATATGGTAAAATAGGTATCAAGGTTTGGATCTGTAAAGGAGAGGTTTTAGGAAAGCGTGACCTGAATCCAAACATGGTAGCCGGTGGCGGAAAAGAAATGGGTGAAAGACAGGGTGGATTTGACAGGAGAGGCGGAGACAGGGACGATCGCAGAGGTGGTGGAGACCGCAGAGGCGGCGGCGGTGGAGATAGAAGAGGTGGCGGCGGTGGAGGAAGAAGATAATATTGTAAAAAGAAATTTGAATAAGTAACTAGAAATTTTTTAAAGATGTTACAACCAAAAAGAACGAAACACAGAAAGACGCAGAAAGGAAGAATGAAGGGAGATACCAAACGTGGTGCAACCCTGGCTTTTGGAACCTTTGGTTTAAAAGCGATGGACAGCGTTTGGATGACCAGCCGCCAGATCGAGAGTGCCCGCCAGGCATTGACCAGGCACATGAAACGTGAAGGAAACGTGTGGATCAGGATATTCCCCGACAAGCCGGTTACTGCAAAGCCGGCCGAGGTGAGGATGGGTAAAGGTAAAGGTAACCCCGAAGGTTGGGCTGCTATTGTACAACCCGGAAGGATCTTGTTTGAATGCGATGGTGTATCTGAACAGGTAGCGAAAGAAGCATTTGAACTGGCTGCACAAAAGCTGCCGATCCTTACAAAGTTTGTAGTTCGTCGCGACTACGAAGCATAAAATTGATCAAGAAATTATCAAACTGAATAAAGATGTCAAAACAAATTGATTTTTTAAACAGCCTGAAAGGATTGAACGAGGCAGATCTTAAAGCAAAGATCGCTGAAGACGAACAGCGCCTGAAGAAGCTTTCTTTTTCACACGCCATTTCTCCACTGGAGAATCCGCAAAGCATCCGCTCTTTAAGAAGAGACCTGGCCCGTTTGAAAACAGCATTAAAAAAAGTTCAACTGGGATTTTAATCAATCCATATAAATAAATAAGAACGTGGAAAGAAATTTAAGAAAAACAAAATTAGGAGTGGTATCCAGCAATAAGATGGATAAGACCATTACCGTAAGCGTAGAACGTAAAGTAAAGCATCCGCTTTACGGAAAGTTCGTAAAAAAGTCTACCAAGTTTCATGCGCATGATGAAAAGAACGAGTGCAGCATCGGCGATACGGTTAAGATCATGGAAAGCCGTCCTTTGAGCAAAACAAAGCGCTGGAGACTGGTGGAAGTAGTTGAAAAAGTAAAATAAGAAAGTTTATAGTTTCCAGTTTGTGGTTGGCAGTTGTGAATCCTTGCAATACCAAACTACAAACTACAAACAACAAATATTAAGATAATGATACAGCAAGAAAGCAGACTAAATGTTGCCGACAACAGTGGTGCAAAAGAAGTACTCTGTATTCGAGTACTGGGTAACAGCGGCCAGGATTACGCCCGGATCGGGGATAAGATAGTGGTAACGGTAAAGGACGCTATGCCTGCCGGTGGTATTAAAAAAGGAACAGTGAGTAAGGCAGTGATCGTAAGAACAACCAACAAGTTGCGTCGTAAAGACGGATCATACATCCGTTTCGATGACAACGCCGTGGTACTGTTGAATGCTTCCGACGAACCAAGGGGTACCCGCATCTTCGGGCCCGTGGCCAGGGAATTGAGAGATAAAGGATACATGAAAATTATTTCACTGGCTCCGGAAGTATTATAATCAAAGATTAAAATTAGTTCCGGGTGTTTCCGGGATACAAATTGAATAATAAAATGAGTACAAGATTTAAACCAAAGTTCAACATTAAGAAAGGCGATTCAGTGGTGGTAATTACCGGTGAAGACAAGGACCTGAAGAAGCCCCGCAAAGTGTTGGAAATAATCCTGGAAAAAGAACGTGTATTGGTGGAAGGTGTTAACATCGTTACCAAACACAGCAAACCAACTTCACAAAATACCAAAGGTGGTATTGTAAAGAAGGAGGCACCGATCGCCATCAGCAATGTAATGTTGTGGGATGCCAAGGCCGGGGCGCCAACAAAGGTTAAGCGTACCAGGGAAAACGGAAAATTAGTTAGAATCGCAAAAAAATCAGGAGGGGTAATAAAATAATGAGCACAAAAACAAACACTCCAAGATTAGCAGATAAGTACAAATCAGAAGTTGTACCTGCTTTAATGAAAAAGTTCAGTTACAAAACTGTAATGCAGGCTCCCCGCCTCACCAAGATCTGTTTGAATCGTGGTGTGAACGGGGCAGTTACAGATAAGAAACTGATCGACATCGCTATCGATGAACTGACAAATATCACCGGGCAGAAAGCAGTGGCAACCATTTCAAAGAAGGATATCTCAAACTTTAAGCTGCGTAAAGCAATGCCGATCGGCGCAAGGGTTACGCTTCGTGGCGTGAAGATGTATGAATTCCTCGACAGGCTGGTATCGGTGTCTTTACCACGTGTGCGTGATTTCAAAGGTATCAACGATAAATCGTTTGATGGCCGGGGAAATTACACGCTGGGGGTTACCGAGCAGATCATCTTCCCGGAGATCGATATCGACAAGGTAAATAAGATCACCGGCCTGGATATCACATTTGTAACAACCGCCAACACCAATGAAGAAGCATTTGAACTGCTGAAAGAATTGGGGATGCCGTTTAAGAATATTAAAAAGTAAAAACGTTAATCCGTTAATTGGCTAACACGTATGAACGGATTAACCAATTGACCAATAAACAAAAAAATAATGGCAAAAAAATCAGTTGAAGCCAGGCAAAGAAAGCGTGAAGCGATGGTTGCCAAGTATGCCGAAAAAAGGGCAGCCTTAAAAGCAGCCGGTGATTATGCAGCACTGGACCTTATTCCAAAGAATGCATCGCCGGTTCGTTTAAAGAACCGTTGCCAGCTTACCGGGCGCCCAAGGGGTTATATCAGGCACTTTGGTATTTCCAGGAACATGTTCCGGGATATGGCATTGCAGGGTAAGATACCAGGCATCACCAAAGCAAGCTGGTAAGCCCCCCTAACCCCCTAAAGGGGAACAAGGATATCGCATTGTATAAAAATATTTAATCAATTAACTGAAATAACAATGGTTACTGATCCGATAGCAGATTATTTAACTAGAATTCGTAACGCACAGATGGCTAACCACCGCATCGTGGAAATACCAGCCAGCAACCTGAAAAAGCGTATCACGGAAATTCTGTACGAAAAAGGCTACATCTTAAAATACAAATTTGAAGATAACAGCAAACAAGGTGTTATCAAGATAGCCCTTAAGTACGACGCAGCCACCAAGTTGCCGGCCATACAAAGCCTGGAAAGAATCAGCCGTCCGGGCCTGCGTACCTATGCAAAGCCGGGTGATTTCAAAAGGGTGAAGAACGGTTTGGGTGTTTCCATCGTTTCTACTTCAAAAGGTGTAATGACCGATAAAGAAGCCAAAGCACAAAACGTAGGTGGCGAAGTATTGTGTAATATTTATTAATAACTGAAACTTTTTCCGGTACATTAAGCCGAACCTATAGCAGGCTGACCGGCCGGAGGAAAAAATAAAATAAAATTTATGTCACGTATAGGTAAGAAACCGGTTCAGATCCCTTCAGGTGTAACCATCACAGTGGGTGCAGGTAATGTGGTTACTGTAAAAGGCCCAAAAGGCGAATTAAAAGAAACCGTAGACAGGGATATTAAAGTAGAAGTGAAAGACGGCGAGTTAAACATTGTTCGCCCTACTGACCAGATACGGCATCGTGCCATGCACGGTTTGTACCGGTCTTTGGTAAGTAATATGGTAAAAGGTGTTACAGAAGGATATACCAAACAACTGGAACTGGTAGGTGTGGGTTATAAGGCGTCTAACCAGGGTAACCTGCTCGATCTTTCTTTGGGATATTCTCATAATATCATCTTCGAGATTCCAAAGGAACTGAAGGTTTCTACATCGCAGGAAAAAGGACAGAACCCGATGATCAATTTCGAGAGCATCGACAAGCAACTGATCGGCCAGGTATGTGCTAAGATAAGAAGCCTGCGTAAGCCTGAACCATACAAGGGTAAGGGTGTTAAGTTCGCCGGCGAAGTGTTGAGAAGAAAAGCTGGTAAGGCGGCTGGAAAGTAAGTTAATGGTTCATAGTTAATCGGATGGCCGATAACATAACCGATAACGGATAATAAATAACAGATAACAATCCCCTGGCAGTATCAGGGCAAAAATAAAGATTATGAACAATAAGTCAACGGCAAGGCAAAAGATCAGGTACCGCATCCGCAAAAAAATAAGCGGTGCTGCTGTAAAACCAAGGTTAAGTGTTTTCAGGAGTAACAGCGATATCTATGCACAATTGATCGATGACAGCAACGGGGTAACCCTGGCTGCTGCTTCATCAAGGCAAAAAGATATCCAGGCTCAGAAAGCACCAAAAATCGAAAAAAGCAAACTGGTTGGGGCCGCTATTGCTGTAAAAGCAAAAGAACTGGGTATATCAACCGTTGTTTTCGATCGCAGTGGTTATATCTATCACGGCCGTGTAAAGGCAGTGGCAGAAGGTGCAAGAGAAGCCGGGTTGGTATTCTAAAATTTTAAACTTTCTAATCAGAAAATAGATGTCAAATACAATTGGAAATAAAGTAAAAGCGGGCGACCTGGAACTGAAAGACAAAGTGGTTGCTATTAACCGTGTTGTTAAAACAACAAAAGGTGGCCGTGCCTTTAGTTTTTCTGCCCTGGTAGTGGTAGGTAACGAAGCCGGTGTGGTTGGACATGGTTTGGGAAAGGCCAAAGAAGTTCAGGAAGCCATTACCAAAGGAATTGAAGATGCAAAGAAGAACCTGATCAAAGTTCCCATCATGCATGGTACCATTCCGCACGACCAGTTAACCAAGGACGGTGCTGCCAAAGTGTATATCAAACCTGCTGCACACGGTACCGGTGTAATTGCCGGAGGAAGTATGCGTGCTGTACTGGAAGCTGCAGGAATTACCGACGTGCTGGCCAAGAACCTCGGTTCTGCCAATCCGCACAACGTGGTTAAAGCAACATTCAAGGCGCTGGCAACATTGCGTGAACCGATCTCAGTTGCTAAAACAAGGGGTATTTCTTTAAAGAAAGTGTTTAATGGATAAAGCCCCATCTCCTAAAGGGGAGAAATGGGAAACATATTTTTTAATAAATAAAATCAAATCCCCCTTTAGGGGATAGGGGTATGAAAAAGATAAAAGTAACACAGGTTAAAAGCACGATCGACAGATCGGAGCGCCAGAAAAGAACCATGGAAGCACTCGGTTTAAAAAAGATGAACGCTTCTGTTGAAGTGGAAGCCACTCCGCAGATACTGGGCATGGTTAGCAAAGTGAATCACCTTGTGAAGGTGGAACAACTATAATTTGAAGATTTGGTGATGTGCCGGTTTAAAAATGGCTGCATCTTATTATCAAATTTCCAAATCAATTAATTTTCAAATTAACAAGCGAGGGGTGATACCCCGTAAGTACAAAATCAGATAAAATGAAACTTCACACACTCAAGCCAGCAAAAGGCGCTACACACAAAGAGAAAAGGATTGGCCGCGGTGAGGCAAGCGGTAAAGGCGGAACCTCTACAAAAGGTAATAAGGGCGGACAAAGCCGTGCCGGCTACAAAAGCAAAAAAGCACACGAAGGCGGACAGATGCCGATCCAGCGTCGTATTCCAAAACGCGGATTTAAGAACAACAACCGGGTGGAATATAAAGTTCTTAACCTTGGGCAGATCGATCAGTTGGCAGAAAAATACAGCCTGACAGAATTCAGCCTGCAGAATCTTTACATCAACGGGCTTATCAGCCAGTTTGATAATGTGAAGATCCTGGGTAACGGAGAATTGAAAGGGAAATACAGTTTTAAAGTGAATGCAGCCAGTGAAAAAGCTAAAACAGCTATTGAAGCGGCAGGAGGTTCACTCGAGATAGTTAAATAATTTCACGATATTTGCCCGGCCCACGCTAAGCGGGGCCATTTTTAATTAGCGCAAAACATTTAAATCGTTTACATTCTGTGAAGAAATTCATTCAAACACTAAAGAATATCTGGAGCATTGAGGAACTGCGCAATAAGATAACGTTCACCTTACTGTTGATCTTTATCTATCGTGTGGGTTCTTATATCGTACTTCCCGGTATCGATCCCAATAAATTAGCCGCCCTTTCTTCCAATACAGAATCGGGCATGCTTGGCCTGCTCGACACATTTGTGGGAGGCGCTTTTTCCAAAGCGTCCATTTTTGCATTGGGCATCATGCCTTATATCTCTGCTTCTATCTTCATGCAGCTTATGACCATCCTGGTTCCTCAGATGGCCAAGATCCAGAAAGAAGGAGAAAGCGGACGTAAGAAGATCAACCAATGGACACGCTACCTCACCGTTATTGTAACCGCCTTCCAGGCAGCTGCCTATATCGGCTATTTGAAAAGCCTTGGTGAAGCAGTCGTTCCTTCTTTCAGCGCTTATTTCTGGCCTTCTACTGTTATCATACTTACGGTAGGTACCCTGTTTGTAATGTGGCTGGGCGAAAAGATCACCGACAAAGGTTTGGGTAACGGTACTTCCATTATCATCATGGTGGGTATCCTGGCCCGTCTCCCGGACTCTTTCCAGCAGGAGTGGGCTTCAAGAATAACAAGAGGCGCCGGCGGTATCCTGATCATGCTGATTGAGATTGTTCTGCTGATCGCTGTTATTTTGGGAGTAATATTGCTGGTTCAGGGTACAAGAAAAGTTCCCGTAAACTATGCAAAACAAATCGTTGGCAACCGCCAGTTTGGCGGTGCCCGTAATTTTCTTCCGTTAAAAGTGAATGCATCGGGTGTAATGCCTATCATATTTGCACAGGCCATCCTGTTCCTGCCTACGTTATTCTCGTATGGCGGAACCGCATCCTGGACAAAATATTTCACCGACCATACACACGTGGGTTACATGGTCGTGTATTCGGTTTGTGTAATTGCCTTTACATTCCTGTACACGGCATTGATATTTAACCCCAAGCAGATGGCAGATGACCTGAAACGCAACAACGGTTTCATCCCCGGAGTTAAACCGGGTCAGCCTACTGCAGACTATATTGGTACCATTATGGACCGGATCACATTGCCCGGGGCGGTACTGCTGGCCTTTGTTGGAATTCTCCCGGGTATCATACAGGTATTGTTTGGTATGCAACAGGGATTCTCTACCTTCTTTGGCGGTACTTCGCTGCTGATCAATGTAGCGGTTATCCTTGATACACTGCAGCAGATAGAAACACAGTTACTGATGCGCCAGTACGATGGATTGATGAGCAGCGGAAGAATACAGGGCAGGCAACAGGTTACTGCAGGAGCAGGAGGCGTTTAAAAATACCTTACCCCCTACGCGGGGACTTAAAAAATAATTAAGCCCCGACTGAATAAGTCGGGGCTTGTTTTAAAACTTATTAATAAAATGTAAATAATACCCTTTAGGGGATAGGGGCATGATCCATTACAAAAGTAAGGCGGAAATTGAACTGATGAGGGAAAGCAGTTTGCTGGTAAGCGAAACGCTTGCGCTGTTGGCCTCCTGTATCAAACCAGGGATCACCACACTTGCGCTGGATAAGATCGCAGAGGAGTTCATTCGGGATAACGGCGCCAAGCCATCTTTTAAAGGATACAACGGATTTCCTTTTACCTGCTGTATATCGGTGAACGATGCCGTGGTTCATGGTTTTCCTAATAAAGATGAACTGAAAGAAAGCGACCTGGTTTCTGTTGATGTGGGTGTTTTTAAAAATGGCTTTCATGGCGACAGTGCATACACATTTGGCGTGGGTGAAATAACAGCTGACCTGAAACAGTTGATGAGGGTCACCAAAGAATCGCTTTATAAAGGAATAGAAAAAGCGATCCATGGAAACCGTACCGGCGACATTGCTTACGCCATACAGGAATATACTGAAAAGCAGCACGGTTATGGTGTGGTAAGAGACCTGGTTGGTCACGGCCTGGGCCGACACCTGCACGAAGAACCTCAAGTCCCTAATTTTGGTAAACGGGGTACCGGCGCCAAATTAAAAGAAGGAATGGTCATTGCTATTGAACCCATGATAAACATGGGTACCAAAGATGTATTCCACGATAAAGACGGATGGACCATCCGTACGGCCGACGGTAAACCTGCTGCCCATTACGAACACGATGTGGCCATTCAAAGAGGTAAGGCAGATATCCTGTCTTCTTTTGTAAAAATTGAAGCAGCGGAAAAAGCCAATGCAAACCTGTGTTCAGATTACGCCTTACAGGATCCGGTACTTTAATGCCACCCGGTCATCGGTCCAGATATTGTCGGGGCTGATATAGGTATCTTTGTATTGTACTACCACACCGGCCTTTACAAAAATATCCCTCACCAGTTCGCTGCAGATATAGGATTTGTTCTTTTCCCGTTTGCTGATGTGAAACATAATCCGCAAAAAAATGCGGAAGATCTCAAAATTATCATAAGGTCTTGTCAGTTCGTCCAGCCCAAAACTTATTCCTTTATTCAATGCCTTTTTCTCCAGCGGAACATTAACCTGTGCAATGACTATCTGGCCTTTGTAGGCCCGTTTGGTTCCTTTATAATTCTTGAGGTAATTGGAAAGCGGTATCAGGCGTATGCCCACACTGGGCTCTGCTTCCAGCACAAGCACCCTGCCCAGCTCTTCATCTTTGTAGATCACGCCCACATGGCTCCAGGTACTCTTGGTAAGTTTCTGAATGGCGCCGGAGAAGGCATAGCTGCCACTGCTGAAAAAGATATGGCCGGTTCTAAGGTGGTCCCTTATTTTTTCATAAGGGATAACAGGCATTTCCACCAATTCTTTTTTCGTGATTTTACCTGCCATGGATGATGGGTTGAATGTTATTCTTAAGTTTGAAGGTACAAATAATAGGAATGAGTAAGAAAAGGCTGATCGTAATTGGCGGAGGCGCTGCCGGATTCTTTTGCGCTGTAAATGCAGCAAGGTTAGATCCTGCAACAGAAGTGATCATCCTGGAAAAAACAAGTAAACTGTTGGGTAAAGTACGGATCAGCGGCGGCGGCCGCTGTAATGTAACGCATGCATGCTTCAGCATGGCCGATATGGTGAAGAAGTACCCAAGAGGCGGCTCCTTCCTGAAAAAGGCATTTCATCATTTTTTTACGGTTGATACCATTGCCTGGTTCAAAGAAAGAGGTGTGGAACTAAAGACAGAAGCCGATGGACGAATGTTCCCGGTGACTGATTCTTCCCAAACCATTATTAATTGTTTGATAAAAGAAGCAAATAAATATGGGGTGGAGATACTGATGAACAGGGAGGTGAAACAACTGGCAACGAGCAATGGTCATTGGATATTGGCCATTAATGAAGGCGAAGTGATGCAGGCCGATTATGTTTGTGTGGCCAGCGGCGGTTATCCAAAATCCGTTCAGTATGACTGGCTGACCCGGCAAGGACATTGTATTGAAAATCCGGTTCCTTCTTTATTCACCTTTAATATGCCCGGCAATACCATTACATCACTGATGGGAGTTTCGGTGGAAAATGTTCGGGTCAGGATCGCCGGTTCAAAACTAAGTGAAGAGGGCCCCTTGCTTATTACGCACTGGGGAATGAGTGGTCCGGCCATTTTGAAATTATCGGCATGGGGGGCAAGAGAACTGGCAGCCAGCAACTGGCAGTTCAGCATACTGGTAAACTGGCTGCCTGGTTTTAATGAAAACAGCCTGCGTGAAAAATTCCAACAACTCCGTTTCGAACTCGCTGCTCAAAAAATTGTGAACAGGAACCCTTTTGCGTTACCCAATCGCTTATGGGAGTTTCTTCTGAAACAATCGGAAGTAAAAGAAGAATTGCGCTGGGCCGATCTTCCTGCAGCAGCACAGAACAAACTCATTAAAAATTTATGTGCCGGGGAATATGAAGTAAATGGTAAAACAACCTTCAAAGAAGAATTCGTTACCGCCGGAGGTATTGCACTGAACGAAATTGATTTCAATACCATGCAGAGCAAGAAGTTCCGGGGACTGTTCTTTGCCGGGGAGATCATCAATGTTGATGGGGTTACCGGGGGGTTTAATTTCCAAAATGCCTGGACGACGGGATGGATTGCAGCGAAGGCTATAACCCGTTCCAGGGTTTAAAAACGTTTGCCTCGTTTAAAACGTTAAAAACGCTGCAACCCTGCAACGATTTAAACGACTTAAACGGGTTTTTCGTTTACTTTTGCCCATACGTTTTTAATGAAAAAAATCGACCGATACATACTGGTAAAGTATCTCACTACTTTTTTCTTCTGCCTGCTGCTGTTTACAGCTATTGTGGTGGTGGTTGATATCAGTGAAAAGACAGACAACTTCGTAAAATCAGGCCTGTCGGTCTACCGCATCATTACAGATTATTACATCGGGTTCATTCCCCGTATTGATGCCATGCTGTTCCCGCTTTTTGTTTTTATCTCGGTGATATTCTTTACTTCTAAAATGGCCGGCCGCTCAGAAGTGATCGCTATCCTAAGCAGCGGCGTAAGTTTCCGCCGGTTCTTACTTCCCTACGTTATCGGCGGAGTATTTTTATCTGCCCTGCTTTGGGCGGGATACCAGTACGTGGTTCCCCGTGCAAACCAGATATGGGGAAATTTTGAAGCCCGGTATATCGACGGGCCGGCTACCCAGGTAAATAATAATTCGAACTATAAACAGAACCTGTATTTCAAATTAGATTCAAACAGGTATGTAGGCATACGCAGTTATGATACCATATTAAAATCGGGCAGTGGTTTTTTTATTCAGCAGTTCTCCGGTAACAAATTAGTTTATAACCTCCGCTCAGAACAGTTTAACTGGGATTCGGTAAGAAAAAAATGGAGACTGGTTGAGCCCGTGGAACGGGTACTCGACAGTATCTCTGAAAGAGTTACAAAAAAACCAGAACTGTTTGCCAATTTTAATTTCAAACCCCGCGATCTCCGGAAGGACGATTATTTTAAAGACCAGTTGCCTACACCTGAGCTGAATGAGTTTATAAAACTGGAAAGACTGAGAGGTTCTGAGATGCTGAATACCCTGCTGGTAGAACGGTATAACCGGGATGCCATTCCGGTTTCGGTACTCATACTTACCGTCATTGGCGCCGTACTGGCTTCCCGTAAGATAAGAGGAGGCAGTGGTTTTCACCTGGCCATCGGAGTCATCATCAGCGTACTTTACATCCTTTTCAGCCGCTTCTCCATTGTATTTGCCACCAAGGGAAATTTTACCCCGTTACTGGCTGCATGGACGCCCAATATTCTTTTTGGGCTGCTGGCATTGTACCTGTATAAACAGGCGCCCAAGTAGATTTTTCAGTACTCAATTCTAATAAACTTTCCTTTAAAACTTTTGTTTAGGAGGTGTATCCATCGTAATTTTAGGCGTCTTAAAAATACGGTTGCCACCCCATTCATCACAAGGCCGGAAAGCAATCCCATAAAGGCATAACTAAGATCGCGGCAAATAATTTTCATTCATTTATAATAAAGAGATCATGGGTATTATTAAAGACAGATTTAAAGAGAAAGCAGATGCAGTTGCATTGGAAATAAAAGACCTTTTGAAAGAACATGGCAATAAAGTGATCGGCGAAGTAACACTTAGCCAGATCTACCAGGGCATGCGTGGAATGACCGGCCTGGTATCTGAAACCTCCTTACTGGATGCGCAGGACGGAATCCGTTTTCGTGGTTATTCCATTCCGGAGTTAAGAGAGAAACTTCCCAAAGCGATAGGAGGTACAGAACCATTACCCGAAGGATTGTTTTACCTGATGCTGGTGGGTGATCTCCCCAGCGAAGATGATGTGCAGCACCTGAGCAGTGTATGGCAACGCAGGAGTCATGTACCTAACCATGTATTTGCAACTATTGAGGCCTTACCGGTAAGCACACACCCCATGACACAGTTTGTGGTTGCCATCATGAGTCTGCAAACAGAAAGCCAGTTCTCTAAACGTTACTCCAAAGGGATGAATAAAAAAGAGTATTGGGATGCGGTATTCGATGATTCGATGGACCTCATCGCAAGATTGCCACGTATCGCTGCTTATATCTATCGCCGCAAATACAAGAATGGTGAACATATTCAGCCAAATGGCTTGCTCGACTGGTCGGGAAATTTTGCGCACATGATGGGATATGAAGACGAAAGCTTTCACGAACTGATGCGTTTGTACATGACCATTCATGCCGATCATGAAGGAGGAAACGTTTCAGCGCACACCACCCATCTGGTTGGTTCTGCATTAAGCGATCCTTATTTAAGTTTTGCTGCGGGTATGAATGGCCTGGCTGGTCCGTTACACGGCCTGGCAAACCAGGAAGTGATAAAATGGATATATGAACTGCGGGAGGAGATAGGAGCTGAGCTTCCTTCCAAGCAACAGATAGAAGAATACGTTAAGAAGACACTGAGTGAAGGGAAAGTGGTACCGGGATACGGACATGCCGTGTTGCGTCAAACAGATCCCCGCTTTACCGCCCAGATGGAGTTTGGAAAAAAACACATGCCTGATGATCCATTGGTGCAAACCGTCTGGAATATTTATGAAGCGGTTCCGCCGGTGCTGGGTTCCATTGCCAAGATAAAAAACCCATGGCCCAATGTTGATGCACACAGCGGGTCATTATTAGTACACTATGGTTTTGTGGAATATGAATTTTATACCGTTTTATTCGGCGTTTCGAGGGCATTGGGTGTGCTGGCAAGTCTTTGCTGGGACAGGGCCCTGGGCTTTCCGCTGGAACGACCAAAATCGGTAACAACACAGTTGGTAAAAGACTGGCTGGCCGGAAAAGAGGAGATATGGGAAGGATAAAACAGGCAGTATAATAGTATTGAAAACCGGGACCCGTTTCCGGTTTTTTTGTTATTTTGAGCGCTCAAAATAATAATGATGAAAAAAATAATGGTTGCTGTGCTGTCGCTTTTTTTGTGTGGTTCAGCCATTTCCCAGGCAGGTAAAACCGGTGTTGCTGCTAAAACCAATCCGCACCTGAAAGTGTTTTACCAGGCAGCAAACAGCGGCGACGTTGGTACGGCAATATCGGCACTTAATTATTATGTGGCTGAACAGGGAGCCAACACGGTGTATGAAGATACCCTTGCCATGTTATACATGCAGCAAGGCGCTTACGTACAATGTTATTACTGGGCCGATAAAAGATCGAAAGTAAAACCCGATGACAATGCACTTATGGAAATGAAAGGCATTTGTCTTGATAAACTGCAACAGCCCAAAGAGGCTATTGCTATTTTTGAGAAACTGTACAGTAAAACGCAAAGTCCTTACCATGCCTATAAGCTGATGGAACTGCAGTATGGAATAAAAAGACTGGCTGAATGTTTAGCTACCGCCATCAATGTGGAGAAGCAGACCTTTAAACCCGACTACACCATGACCTATAATGTTGGTGAACAAACAGGCCGTACTTACCTGCAGGCGGGGATATTTAATATACATGGCCTTGCATTGTATGACCTTGACAGGAAACCGGAGGCGAGACAGTATTTTGAAAAAGCCCTTGCGTTAGACAGTAATTTTTTACTGCCACGCCAGAACCTGGAAGCCATGAACAGTATTGAAGCCGGGGCAAATAAGGTAAAGAACGGAACCAATCCGCCATCCGCTTCACCAGCCAATAAACAAGACTAAAAATTCATTTTGAACCAACGGCTGCTGCAAGTATATTTGCAGTCCATATTTGAGGGTTAGCTCAGTTGGCTGGAGCGTCCCACAGGAAAGCGGGAAGGTCATCGGTTCAAAAAAGTTCTTAATTAAAAATAAATGGGGGGTTAGCTCAGTTGGCTAGAGCGTCCCGCAGGAAAGCGGGAAGGTCATCGGTTCAAAAAAGTTCTTAATTAAAAATAAATGGG
>DAOLIP010000011.1:0-20413 GCA_035328475.1 Ferruginibacter sp. | reverse complement strand
GGGTTAGCTCAGTTGGCTAGAGCGCTTGCATGGCATGCAAGAGGTCGTCGGTTCGACCCCGATACTCTCCACAAAGGCTCACATTAAGTGAGCCTTTTGTTTTTTATGTCCTTTCTTGTCTACATTATTTACTCTCCTAGCCTGGATCAATATTATATTGGTCATACGGAAGATATACAGGACAGGATTTTCAGGCATAAAAATTCCGGCAGTAAATCAACCAAAAAGGCAAACGATTGGGTATTAAAATTCACAGAAGAGTTTGCTATAAAGTCTGAAGCAATGAAAAGAGAACTTGAGATCAAAAGCAAGAAAAGCAGAAAATATATTGAAAGGTTAGTTAGCTCAATTGGCTAGATCGTCCCGAATGCATTCGGGAAGGTCGTCGGTTCGACCCCGATACTCTCCACAAAGGCTCACTATAATGTGAGCCTTTTGTTTTTTATGGCCTTTTATGTCTACTTTATTTACTCTCCTTCCCTGGATCAATATTATGTTGGTCATACAGAGAATTTGCAGGGTAGGATTTTAAGGCAGAGAAATTCAGGTAGCAAATCAAAAAGAAAGCAAATGGCTGGGTACTGAAATACACAGAAGATTTTCTACCAAAGCCAAGCAGTGAAAAGAGAGCTTGAGGTCAAAGGAAAGAAAAGCAGAAAATATATTGAAAGGTTGGTTAGCTCAGTTGTCTAGAGCGTCCCGAATTCATTCGGGAAGGTCATCCCGCCAGGTGGCGGAATACTCTCCACAAAGGCTCACATTAAACGAGCCTTTTGTTTTTTATGTCTTTTATTATTTATACCACCTGCTCACCTCGATCGGGACAATTTTACAGGAGCACACGCAAAACCAGCAGAAGCCTTTCTGCCCGGCACTTAAAATAATCTGCCTAACTTTAAATGTGCGACCAGCGGTACTTCTTCTTGCCTGTTTTTTTATGGTTGCCAGCTGCCTGGCACAGCAATACCCCTTTGTGCACTATACCCCAAAAGACGGATTGATCAGTAACCAGGTTCGCAATATTTACCAGGACAGTAAGGGCCGCCTGTATTTTACATCTGTGAACGGCCTGAGTGTTTACGACGGTTCCCGTTTTATCAATTATACTGCCGCTAACGGACTTGCTTTTGATATGGTGAATTGTGTGATAGAGATGGGTGATGATTCGGTTTGGGTAATAACAAACACTAATAAAATAAACTGCCTGGTAAACGGGCAGTTAAAAGCACTTGTTTTAAAGGATACAGCGGTTCCGGTCATCAATCATCTGCATAAAGATGAGAAAGCTGTTTTGTATGCAGCAACTGACCAGGGATTGTACTTTCTTGATAAAGACCGCTTCGTCAAACTACCCTTTATTGACACAAATGGAAAAGACATCAATAGTTTTATCTCACGTATATATTCTTTTGGGGACCATTTGCTGGTTCAGAGAGACAATTCAATTTTGCAGGATCAGCGGGAACCCTTGTACCTGTATAATAAGCTCAGCAAAAAGATCACTGCAGTAACAGAAAACGTGTATGCCACTGCTGTAGCGCAGGATCGACGCATCTGGGTGAGTACCAAAAAAAATATCATGTCTGTAGATACCGCCGGAGTAAGAACAGGGAAAATCATTTTACGGGAGCTGCCCGTTACATTCGAAAAATTAAAAAATGCAGGCGGTCATTTTATTTATTTTGACCGGGAAGGAAATTGCTGGGTGGGAGATCAAAGCACTGTCCTGTTAAAAGCCGCACGGGATGGAAATATCTCTTCTTTTACCACGGGCTCCGGGTTAAGTATGTCCTATATCGAATACATTTTCCAGGACAGGGAGGGCATTACCTGGATCGCTACCAATAACGCCGGTGTGAATAAACTGGTTCACAGTGATTTTTCATTTGTAGAAAATCCCTTCGGTATTTCGGCCATCAATGATATTACCTGCTATGAAAATAAAAACCGGCTCTTGCTTTACTCATTTAAGAATGCCAGTGCAGCCATTGTAAACGATAATAAAAAGATTGAGGAATACAAGGTTAATAAGGCAAGTGTAATTGGCAGGCTTATAGAAACACCTCATGGTATCTTTGGTATATCAGGGAAGACCCTCTATAAAATGAAATTGGCCGGTAATATTTTTTACCATGAAAAGATCTTTGATGATTCTACCGGGTTTAGCAGTTCACTGGTTGATAATCGTGGAAACCTCATCCTCTGTGGAAAATACCAGCTTACTGTACTTGTTAACGGTAAGGCCATTAACCGGAAAAAACTGAATCTTTTTGCTGACCATGCAGCGCTTGACAGTAAAGGAAATATCTGGGTGGCCACCCGTGAACAGGAGTTGGTCATGTACCAGCCACGCCCGGAGGATCCATCGGATTATCTGGAACAAAAAAAGATATTCAGAATAGAAGTACCCGGATTTTCACCCAGGTCGGTCATTGTTGATAAGTATGACCAGGTCTGGGTCGGTAGTCGCAGTCATGGAATTCAAGTGTTCACCGTGCAACCGGATGGCCTTAAAGAAATGTTTGCTCTTACCAACTCATCAGGCTTATCAAATAATTTCATACATCATCTTTCCTGTGATGCGGATAATAATATCTGGGCCAGCAGCATTTCAGGGCTTGATAAGATCAGTATAAAGAACGGGAGGCCGGTAATTGAAAATCTTACGAAGCAGAATAATATCTATCAAAAGGTTTTAAAAACAGTCATTGATAAAAACCATACCGTATGGGGGCTGCTCACCAATGGCCTGATCAGGATCACAACAGAAAGACCCAAAAATATTAATTATACACCTACGCTGATGATAAGCATGCTGAAAACGGGTAAGGACACGATCAGTGCCATGAGCGAAGCCACATTATCTTACAAACAGAACAATCTTAATTTTTTCCTCGCTGCCACATCTTTCCTCGACGAAAAAAGTATACAGTACAGTTACCGGTTGCAGGGAGGAAGCAACACACAATGGTCAGATCCATCAAACAACGCATCCGTTTCTTTTGTTGACTTGAATCCGGGGAACTATATACTGCATATCAAGGCCAATTTTCCTGCCGGCCGTTATCCTGAACAAATTATCCAATATGCATTTTCTATTACGCCGCCCTGGTGGCAAACCTGGTGGTTCAGAACTGTAATGGCATTGCTGGCGATTGGATTATTGATCGTGGGCTTTCGTTTTTATTTCAGTAAAAGACTGGGGAAAAAAATGGCGGCACTGGAAAAACAACAGGCCATTGATAAAGAAAGGACAAGGATCGCCACCGATATGCATGATGACCTGGGCGCCGGTTTATCAAGAATAAAATTCTTAAGTGAGACCATCAGCATAAAAAAACAACAACAGGAACCCATTGAAGATGATATCAGCAAGATCAGGACCTATAGTCATGAAATGATAGATAAAATGGGTGAGATCGTATGGGCATTGAATGAAAAGAATGATACCCTCAGCGACCTGCTTTCTTATACCCGTGCCTATGCAGTGGAATACCTTTCACAACACAATATTGAATGCCGGGTTGAATTTCCCGACATTTTCCCTGCTGTTTTTGTGAGCGGAGAGTTCCGCAGGAATGTGTTCCTCACCATAAAGGAAGCGTTACATAATATAGTTAAACACGCAGGCGCTACAGAAGTTGTATTTACTGTTTTTATTGATCAAAAACTTTCCATCGGGCTAAAAGATAACGGAACAGGCTTTGATAAAAACAGTACCCGTGCATTCAGCAACGGGTTGACCAACATGCAATCCAGGGTAAGGGAGATAGGTGGTCATTTTGAAATAGTACAAAAGGAAGGAACCCTGCTGAAGATGGTAATTCCGTTGAAAGGATAACTTTTGTTCTATAGGTTTATACCATGCATAAAATTAGTTTCGATACAGATGAGTATAACCATTGCGATAGTGGAAGACCTTGACGAAGTAAGGGAAGGGCTTAATAATTTTATTTCGCTCAACAGGGATTTTGAAGTGCTTGACAGCTTTAAGACCGCTGAGGAAGCATTGTATGCTGTTCCTAAAATGAAACCAGATATAGTGATCATGGACATAAACCTGCCCGGCATCAATGGCATCGAATGCATCCGGCAACTGAAGGGTAAAAGCCCCGGAACACAATTCATGATGTTTACCGTGTATGAGAATGATGAAAAGGTTTTTGAGGCCTTAAAGGCCGGTGCATCGGGTTATTTATTAAAGAACACGGGATTGGCCCAACTGGCAGATGCATTAAAAGAGCTGTACAGCGGCGGCAGCCCCATGAGCGCCAATATTGCCCGTAAGCTGGTTAGCTTTTTCAGGAGTACAGAAAAAGAGATCGAACGGGTGGAAACCTTGTCTGACCGGGAGAATGAGGTCCTTCAGTTACTGTCGAAAGGCTTATTGTATAAAGAAATTGCCAGCCTGCTTTCTGTTTCTGTTGCCACAGTGCGGCAGCACATTCACCATATTTATGAAAAGCTGCACGTGCAAAACCGTACCGAAGCGATCAATAAAGCCTTTGGGAAGAACTGATCCGGGTTACTTTATTTTCTGCCTGATATATAACTTTCGTTCTATTTGCCCGCATTCTTTATAAAAGTAGGTTTGGATAAACCCGTTTTATGAGAAAGTTAGCCATGTTCGTATTGACCATTGCAGCATGTTGTCAAGTGGAGGCGCAAAGTGTTGGTATTGGAACAGCTACTCCCAACGCCAGTGCAATGCTCGATGTGAGCAGCATCAATAAGGGCATATTGATCCCACGGATGAACAGTATGCAGCGGGTTGGCATATCCTCTCCTGCTACCGGTTTGTTTGTCTTTGATATTACAACAAATAGTTTCTGGTGTTATAATGGAACAAGTTGGATCAACCTGGCTGCTTCAGCAAATAACTGGCTACTGGGTGGTAACAGCGGCACGAGCCCTCTGATCAATTACATTGGCACCAATGATAATGCTGACCTGCGGTTTAAAATAAACACATTTAATGCTGGGTTGCTAAGTAACAATGGAAACGTTTTTTTTGGCTGGAGGAGTAATAACAGTAACTCCACGAGTTTTCCCAATACAGCTATAGGCAGCGACGCATTATTCAGTAATACAACCGGCAATTTCAATGTGGCTGTTGGTAATAGTTCATTAAGAAGTAATACAACAGGAGAATTCAACACGTCCATTGGTGCGAATTCGTTAATGCAAAACACCACCGGACTCGAAAACACAGCCATTGGAAAAGAGGCCATGACATCAAATACGTCTGGATACACCAATACTGCAACTGGAATTTATGCTCTTTATTCAAATACCACAGGCAGTAACAATACAGCAAACGGTGCTGCTGCTTTGAGCAATAATACTACTGGTTACTCGAACATTGCGATCGGGGCAATGGCACTTCAAAACAATACAACCCGCAGTAATCTTGTTGCAGTGGGTGATTCGGCTTTATTGAACAACAATTCGGGAACAGAAAATACAGCAGTCGGATCAAAAGCACTGTACTTAAATACTACAGGCAGCTTGAACACAGCGTTTGGTCACCGGGCATTACAAAGTAATATTTCCGGCAGCGCTAACACGGCAGTTGGCGATAAAGCTTTGCAAAATAACTCATCAGGCGGAAATAATACTGCCCTCGGCTTTTCTTCACTTATTCAAAATACTTCCGGCTTTGGCAACACTGTTGTTGGAACCAATGCCATGCAGAACAATACTTCAGGTGGCAGCAATACAGGGATCGGTACCGGCGCACTTGGTGGAAATCAAACCGGTTCATTCAATACGGCTGTTGGCGTAAGTGCCCTTAACCTTAATAGTTCAGGGAACGATAATAGTGCCCTTGGTTCCTTCGCCTTGTTTCAAAATTCAACCGGTTACTCTAATGTCGCAGTTGGAGCATGGTCTCTCCGGTCATCTACTACACAAAGCAATCTTGTGGCAATTGGCGATTCTGCATTATTTAATAACACAGGAGGCTTCGAAAACACGGCAATTGGATCAAAGGCATTATTTACAAACAGTTTAGGTTTTTCGAATGTTGCGGCAGGTTTAAAAGCATTGTTCAGCAACACTACTGGAAGTTTTAATGTTGCTCAGGGTACTCAATCACTTTATTCTAATACCAGCGGTAATTATAATTCGGCCAACGGGTACCGGGCACTTTATTCAAATACAACGGGTGGATGGAACACAGCGAATGGAACGCAGTCGCTTTATTCCAATACAACAGGAAATTACAATGCAGCTCATGGATTCCACAGCCTATATTCAAATACGGAGGGGGGGCAAAACACAGCGATAGGAGCTTATGCCTCATATTGGAATACTACGGGAAGTCACAATACCGCCATGGGAATAGAAGCACTTAACCAAAACACAACCGGCAGTTCAAACGTGGCAATTGGCACCAGGGCACTAAAGTTTAATTTAACCGCTAACGGCCTGGTAGCCATCGGGGATTCTGCCCTGTTGTTTAACGGAAACGGCGCTACCCAACCCTGGGAGGGAATTAATAATGTTGCGATAGGGAAAAGATCATTATTCTTCAATAGTAAGGGAAGTTATAATACAGCAACAGGCAGTTCTTCACTTGGTCAGAACTCAACAGGTAATTATAATACTGCGCAGGGATTTGAGGCACTGTATTCGAACTCTTCAGGCAGCTGGAATACTGCACAGGGATTACAGGCACTTTATTCAAATACAACCGGGGATTATAATACAGCCATGGCTGTTGATGCACTTCGTGCTAATACAACCGGAAATTACAATAGCGCCAATGGGTATCAGGCACTCTTATTAAATACTACAGGAAGCTGGAACACTGCCCACGGATTATATGCGCTTAATTCTAACACAACCGGGAACTATAATTCGGGGATCGGGTATAACAGTTTAGCTGGCCCAACTGTCAACAATGCGACGTCCATTGGCGCAAATGCTTTTGCCAATTGCAACAATTGCCTGGTGCTGGGTTCTGTAAATGGCGTAAACTCTGCAACTGCCGATGTAAATGTTGGCATCGGCGAGAACAGCCCGGGGTTTCCCCTGAATTTCAAATCTGTTACCGGTAATAAAATCTCTTTCTTTGGCACCAGTGGTGCACATTATGGCATCGGTGTTCAGAATTATCTTTTACAAATCCATACAGATCTTGCAGAAAGTGATATCGCATTCGGCTATGGAAGCAGCAGCTCATTTACAGAAACGATGCGAATTAAAGGAAACGGAAGAGTTGGCATCGCAACAACAAATCCCCAATCTGCCCTTCACATGGCAAGTGGAGGCACATTGAGAATTTATAATGCAACGAATACACGGTATGTCCAGCTTTATCATTCTGATCCGAACGGAAATCTTCATCTCGATGCTATCGGCGGCGGTACTAATTATATCAGTTGGCTTGGCGGTAGTGGGTTGCATGTCGGTAATGGAACGAGTAGCGGTTATGGCCCGGTTAATGCCAGTGCCTTTATTGTTTCAAGTTCCATCCAGGTTAAAAAAGAGATCAGAGATATACAGTATGGTCTTTCCCAGGTTTTACAATTACAGGGAAAGGAATATAAATACATTAATGACACTACTAACCGGAATGAGATCGGCCTGATCGCAGAAGAAGTGGAAAAAGTTTTACCCGAAGTTGTTTACCGCAATTTACCCGGTAACAAGATCAGCGGCATTGATTACGGCAAGCTTGTGCCGGTATTGATCGAAGCAATAAAAGAACAACAAAGACAAATTGATGAGCTGAAGAAAAAATTTGAGAAAAAAAACAACTGATTATGAGAAAGGCCATTATTTTATTTGTGATCGTACAGTTATTGCGGCCCTGCATGGCGCAGAATGTGGGTATAGGAACAGCTGTTCCCCATGCCACTGCTATGCTTGATGTGAGCAGTACCAATAAAGGGATACTGATTCCACGAATGACCACAGCGCAACGAACGGCGATTGCCTCGCCTGCCACCGGCCTGATGGTATTTGATACGGATACCAAAAGCTTCTGGTTCTACGATGGCCTCTTCTGGATAAATAACCATGCTCCTGCAACGGCCTGGGGATTGTTTGGCAACAGTGGCACTGACCCCAACACCTATTTTATCGGCACCACCGATAACGCCGACCTGCGTTTTAAATTAAATATAAACCAGGCCGGGTTCCTTGGTCTCAATGGAAATGTTTTCTGGGGATTGCGAAGCGGTCTTAATAATGCAACCGGCTACTCAAATGTAGGCATTGGTATTGACGTGTTGAAGCTGAATACAAACCGCAACAACCTTGTAGCAGTTGGCGACTCTGCATTGTTCAATAATAACCTGGGGAGTGAAAGCATCGCCCTGGGTTCCAAATCACTTTACAGCAATGTGGATGGCTTTCGCAATACGGCTGTTGGATTTCAATCAATGTACTCAAACACAAACGGCATACAAAACGTGGCAGCAGGAAATCTTGCCCTGTATTCAAACAGCAACGGGATGAATAACACGGCAATCGGCAGCGCTGCGCTGTATAGCAACGCGGAGGGTCAGAACAATACAGCTGTAGGACGTAATGCGATGTACTTCAATACAGAAGGGAATTATAATGTGGCGGCAGGTTTTGAATCTTTAATGAATAATTCCGCAGGCATTGCCAATTCAGCATTCGGGCCCTCATCCATGTATTACAATACCACAGGCAATTTCAACACGGCGGCAGGTTTTTATTCTTTACTTAACAATACAACAGGAAATTCAAATATTGCCATCGGTACCCGGGCACTGCTATCGAATACGACACGCAGCAATCTTGTTGCCATCGGCGATTCTGCGTTATTTAATAATACAAGCGGTACAGAAAATACTTCTGTTGGTTCAAAAGCACTATATACAAACACCAGTGGCGAAAAAAACACAGCAGCTGGATTTCAATCTCTTTATTCCAATACTATCGGTATTCAGAATAATGCTTTTGGATACCAGGCATTGTTCAGCAATTCATCCGGCAGTAATAATACGGCTTTCGGTACACAGGCCCTGTATTCTAATAGCACGGGCTTTCAGAATGTTGCAGTTGGAAGAAATGCATTGCGTTTAAATAGTTCCGGCTATCGTAATAATGCTACCGGTACCAGCGCCCTTTCTAATAATACGATCGGTTTTGGCAATGCTGCATTTGGTGACGCAGCACTTGCAGGGAATACCAGTGGAAATTCCAATACTGCTATTGGCCCAAATGCCTTGATCAGTAATACAACCGGTTCATTGAATGTTGCAATAGGTACTGATGCACTCGGTATGAATACCACAAAGAGCAGCCTGGTTGCAGTTGGAGATTCAGCATTATTCAATAATATTTCCGGTGAGGAAAACACTGCCATAGGTTCAAAAACATTATACACAAACACCAGCGGCGAAAAAAATACAGCAACAGGATTTCAATCGCTTTACTCCAATACTATCGGTATTCAGAATAATGCTTTCGGATACCAGGCATTATTCAGCAATTCATCCGGCAGTAATAATACAGCTTTTGGTACGCAGGCCCTGTATTCAAATACTGGGGGTTATCAGAATATTGCAGTTGGAAGAAATGCATTGCGCTTAAATACTACCGGCTATCGTAATAGTGCAACCGGTACCAGCGCCCTTTCCAGTAATACGACCGGATTTAGCAATGCCGCATTTGGTGACGCAGCACTCGGAGGGAATACAAGCGGTAATTCCAATACGGGTATTGGTGTAAATGCCTTGCTCAATAATACTACTGGTTCATTGAATGTTGCAATCGGTACAGATGCGCTTGGGTTAAATACAATTAGCAGCAATCTTGTAGCTATTGGTGATTCGGCCTTATTTAACAATACGGGCAATTCAAATGTAGCCGTTGGCTCCAAGTCACTTCGAGCCAATACAACAGGCAGTAATAATACGGCTCACGGGTTCCATGCGCTTTTATCGAATACAACCGGTTCTTCAAATGTGGCTATAGGTAACGCAGCTTTGAGATCAACCACCACACAAAGTAACCTTGTAGCTATTGGTGATTCTGCATTATTTAATAACGGCATCGGTGTTATTGCCCCGATCGAAGCCAGGTATAATACAGCGGTCGGCTCCAAAGCTCTTTATTCAAATGGTTATGGGTCTGAAAATACAGCGATTGGCTACCAGGCTTTATATTCCAATATGGGGTGGCATAACACGGCTACGGGAAGAGGTTCATTATACAACAATATATTTGGGGAATTCAATACCGGCAATGGTATTAATTCCTTATTCAACAATACTGCCGGAATAAAAAATTCGGCATTTGGGGGTTATACTCTTTATCAAAATACCACTGGAGACTTTAATACAGCGGTTGGATTTGAAGCCGCAGGAGCCAATACAACAGGGCAACAAAATACAGCGGTAGGAATCTATGCGTTTGCAAACAATCTTACGGGAAGCTATAATACATCTACCGGTTATGCCGCGTTATCAATGAACCTGAGCGGTACATTCAATTCAGCGTTTGGCTACTACGCAAATTTGGGTTCCACTTCGCTCACTAATGCTACCGTCATTGGCGCACGGGCGCAGGCAGATTGCAACAATTGCCTTGTTCTTGGATCAGTAAACGGAGTTAATGGAGCCAGTTCGGATGTGAATGTGGGCATTGGGGAAAATAATCCCGGTTTCCCGTTAAACTTCAAGTCATCAACAGGAGATAAGATCTCGCTTTACGGGAACAGCGGCATCCATTACGGTTTCGGCATTCAGGCAAATCTTTTACAGATCCATACAGATGGACAACCAAGTGATATCGCATTCGGTTATGGAACCAGCGCATCATTTACTGAAACAATGCGCATCAAAGGAAATGGAAATACAGGTATCGGTGTGACCAATCCCACTGCAAAACTTTCTGTTTCGGCAAATGGTACCGAACTGGGAGGTACAGTAATGAGTAATGTGTTTCGTACCAATGCAGGATCATTGGGAAATAATGCGGGAGACTTTCTTAAACTCGGCAATTTCGGTTTTAATTCAGGCAATCAAAGTTCACTTGGCATCAGGGGCTATCGCCATACTGCCGGTGGTATATGGCAAAATGCTGCAATAATGCTTTCTTATGATGTTGATAATACTTTCAATGCACCCGGTGGGCCCAACTACCTTGCTTTCAGTGGTACGGGAAATATCGGTATCGGTACGGTTGCTCCTTTGTTTTTATTTGAAGTAAATGGGATAGCTGCCAAACCCGGTGGTGGTGTATGGGCAGCTACTTCAGATGCCCGGCTCAAACAATCAATACAATCATACAATGATGGCTTATCTGCTTTGATGAAAATAAATCCTGTCAAATTTCATTACAACGAATTATCCGGTTATGATTCAAGACCTGAGTATATAGGTGTTATTGCACAGGAGTTGCAGGCTATTGCTCCTTATATGGTAAGGCCATACCAAAAAAATAATGAGACCTATTACAGTGTTGATAATTCATCCATGGTTTATATGCTGATCAATGCTGTGAAAGAGCAGCAAAAACAAATTGATGACCTGAGGAAAATGGTTGAAACGCAGGCAAAACAGCCCCGGCAATATTTTTAGCTCTATAGCACAGTACCCTTCCGGTAAACGATCCGGCATTGTTTAATAGTCCCTGAAAGATTCTTGTAAAGCGAGGCTCTTTTTCTAAAAGAAAAGTAAAAAGGCCGTTCCTTCGCCTGCCACACTCTGCACTTTTATAGTCCCCTTGTGCAGCATCATGATCTGTTTGCAGAGACTGAGGCCGATTCCGCTGCCGGTTTTTCGGGTACTGAAGAAAGGAATGAATATCTTTTCCATGAGGTCGGGTGAAATACCGATGCCATTATCAGCTACCTTGATAACAACTTTATTGCTGGCGGTAATATAACCCGATAACTGTATCCGGGGGCTGGCAGCTTCCTTCACCGCTTCGGCGGCATTCAGGATGAGGTTGATCAATACCTGTTCAATAAGATCGGTATCGGCTTCCAACGTAAGTTCCGGATCTTTTAAAATGATTTCAAGTTCAATATTCTTTTGTTCAAACGTGGGCTGCATCAGGCGGTGCAGGTTCTCGAACATATCCCTGACATATACTTTTTTCAGGTTGGGATTGGTGATCTTGTTCAGGTTGCGGTAGGTTTCGGCAAATTTGAGAAGACCTTCACTTCTTCTTTTGATGGTATCAATACCAAGTTCAAGATCGTCGAGAGAGCCGGAGTTATTGTTCAGCTCTTTTAACGAGGCCTGTAACCTGTTCTTGAGCGTTTCGGCCAGCGAAGAAATGGGGGCAACAGAATTCATGATCTCGTGCGTCATCACACTTAATAATTTCTGCCAGGCTTTTGATTCGGTCTCATCCAGCGCCTCATTGATATTCTGAAAGGCGATCAGTTTATAAACCTTCCCATCCGTTTGAAAAGCAGTGGCGGAAAGTAAAACCTTCAATGTATTCTTATCGGTAGTGATGGACGATACCTTGCTTTCTCCGGGCTTTACCTCAATGATCTCTTTATATAATTCGGGGTCTCTTTTTTCCAGCGAGTGAATGGTCTTTAAGTAGGGAATATTCAATAAGTGCTTGAAGGATTCATTCATCCACATCACTTCTCCTTCTTTATGATCGTAGGAGATGATGCCTGTGTCAACCAGTTCCAGTATCTTCTGCAGGTACTGGTATTGTGTTTCCCGTTCCTTGCTGATGATCTTGAACGTACTGTTGATCTCGTTAAATCCCTTGCGCATAGGCTGTACGGCAACCGGGGCATTCTTTTCATCAAAGTGGCGGGAAAAATCACGGTAGTGAACCGATTCTACAAATTGTTCCAGTTCTTCCTTGCTTTTATTGGTGAAACGATAGAGGTCAACCGCCTGGAAGATGATCAATACCAATACCGAGCCCATGATCAGGTATAAGCCATTCGATAGCAGCAACGCAGCGCCGCACATGGTTGCAAACAACAATGCGATGCGTACGATCAGGCTCCAGTCGTAGTTCTTAAAGGTCATATTTACTTAGTCTGCGGTACAAAGCTGTACGGGTGATGCCCAGTTCCTTGGCTGCTTTTGAAATATTGCCATTATGTTTTTCGATCACCCTGAGAATAGTATTCTTCTCCACCACACCCAGGTTCATATCTTTTATCTCCGCATTTTCCTGAACGGCCGATTCTATGGGAGAAAAGATAAGGTCGCCGGCAGAAAGCATTTCTCCTTCCATCATGATCACCGCACGTTCCATGGTATATTGAAGTTCCCGTACATTGCCGGGAAAATTATACTGCTTTAATTTTTCAAGCGCCTTTGCATCAAAAGCGGGAACCGGTTTTAAATATTTAGCCGCATAGGTTTGTGCAAAATGTTTTGCAAGCAATACAATGTCTTCACTTCGCTTACGCAATGGCGGCACCACGATCTCCACCGTATTGATGCGGTATATAAGGTCTTTACGAAAACGATTTTCATTGGCCAGTTCGGCAAGCGACAGGTTGGTGGCGCAGATAAGCCGTATATCAATATTGATCAGGTCATTGCTTCCTACCCGGGAAACCTGCCTGTTCTGTAAAACACTCAGCAACTTGGCCTGCTGGTGCATAGAAATATTCCCGATCTCATCCAGGAACAGCGTACCGCCATTTGCCGCTTCAAATCTTCCGGCCCTTTCTTCTCCGGCACCGGTAAAGGAGCCTTTCTTATGTCCAAACAGCTCGCTTTCAAAAAGTGTTTCGGTGAGGGCGCCCACATCCACTTTTACAAAAGGCTTGTCTTTGCGGAGCGAATGTTCATGAATGGCTTTTGCGATCAGGTCTTTTCCCGTGCCGTTCTCTCCCAGTATGAATATATTGGCATCGGTAGGTGCCACTTTCTCGATCTTTAAAAAAATATCTTTCATTACATCCGACTCGCCGATCATTTCCTTACCAATAGCCGGGACATTAGATGCCGGGGCGCCCACAGCCGTTTTTTCTTTCGCTTTTAATATTCCCTTAATGGTTTCCAGCAATTTTTCATTATGCCAGGGCTTTACAATAAAATCGGAAGCGCCTTCTTTGAGCGAACGAACGGCCAGGTCAATATCTCCGTAAGCAGTGATCATGATGACCGAGATATCTGAACGCTGTTCTTTTATCTTTTTCAGCCAGTAAATGCCTTCATTACCTGTATTGATGCTGCTTTTAAAATTCATGTCCAGTAATACCAGGTCAAAATGTGAAGAAGCCAGTAAGGAATGGATGAGCTCAGGATTTTTTTCCGTCACCACTTCTTTAGCCTCTGTTTTCAACAGCAGCTTAACAGCGGTGAGTACATCCGTATCATCGTCGATCACCAGTATGCTTGCACTTTTCAGGATCATATTCCTTTTTTGTAATCTTCCGCAAGTATACCATATTTAAAAACATTTATCACAGAATGAACCGGAAAAATATTGTCCCCTAAAATATTGTATCAAAACCGGATACAGGTTGTATCAAAAGCGTACAGTGATTTTTATTGGTAACATTCAATGCTGTTGAAAAACAGGTTGTTAGATTCTGGCACGCCGTTGAATACCTGCTGTACAGAAATAATTATCAATAACAACTAAAAAGTATAGCCATGAAAATGCAATCAAGCCGTTTATTATCTCCGCTCAGCGAAGAAAGCATAGTAAACCTTACAGCCGAAGTAAAAGAAACATTGGCCAATGGGTATAAAAAAACCCAGGACCGCATCCTGAGTACTGCCGACCTGTGGAATATCCAACGCCGGCTCAAGCCCAGGATGACCCGGAGATTCATATAGGACAGACTGTATCAAAACCGGACACTTACTGTATCGTATCCGGACAGGTGTAGGATGGATCGCCGGTTAAGTTTCTGAAAACCAGTGATATAGCTTCTGGCACAGCGTTGAGTATTAAAGTTCATCCCGGGGTATATATATAAGTATGGCACCGGCAGGTTACCGAAAAAATAAAAAGACAATAATGGACAGAGTCATTGAAAAAAAGGGATTTGGAAAAAAGAATATCATGCTCACGGCTGGTATCGTTGGTATTGCCGGTCTCATCTTTGCCAGTTGGTATTTTACTTCAGGTAAATCGAGGTTGAATGTAAATACAGACCGCATCACCATCAGCGAGATCAGAAAAGGGGCTTTCCAGGAATTTATCCCGGTTAATGGCGTGATACTTCCGATGACCACCATTTACCTGGATGCATTGGAAGGAGGCCGGGTGGAAGAGAAATTTGTGGAAGACGGCGCCATCATGAAAAAAGACCAGCCGATCCTGCGCCTGAGCAATACCGACCTTGAGTTAAGTTTGGTGAACCAGGAGACCTCGGTATTTAACCTGCTTACGCAGATGCAGATATCTCGGAATGCAGCGCAACAAAATACCATCGGCAAATTAAACCAGCTTACCGATGTGGATAACCAGTTAAAAGAGGCAGAACGCATTTACAAGCTGAATAAAAAATTATACGATCAGAAAGTGATCGGTTCGCAGGAATTCAGGCAATCGGAGAATAATTATAATTACCAGTTGCAGAAGAAAAAACTGGCAGACGAAGTTCTAAAGAAAGATTCCGTTTCAACCAGGCAGGAGCAGGAACAGGCAAGGCAATCATTTGACCGAACACAGAATGCCCTGCAGGTGATGCGTAAGAAAGTAGGCGATCTTATTGTACGGGCGCCGGTTGACGGGCAGCTTACTTCTTTAGATGCAGAGATCGGTCAATCCAAGAACAAAGGAGAACGGCTGGGCCAGATCGATGTGGTAAGCGGGTTTAAAGTAAGGGTTGACATTGACGAACACTATATCTCAAGGATATTCAATGGCCTGATGGGCGAAGCAACCATTGCCGGCAAATTGTATAAGCTGAATATTAAAAAGGTATTTACACAGGTAACCAACGGCCGATTCCAGGTGGATATGGAATTCAACGATTCTGTTCCGCAGGGCATACGTCGCGGACAAACCCTGCAGATACGGCTGGCGCTGAGCGATGAAACCCAGGCCTTGCTTTTACCCAAGGGCGGTTTTTACCAGCAAACCGGAGGTAACTGGATATTTAAAGTTTCAGAAAATGGTAATGTTGCCTATAAAGTAGATATACAATTGGGCAGGCAGAACCCCGATTATTACGAGATCATGCAGGGACTTAAACCAGGGGATAAAGTAGTAACCTCCAGCTACGAGAATTATGAAAAGATGCAGGAACTGGTATTGAAAAAAGAATAACATCATCCATCAATAAAAACTGAGTTATGAAAAAACAAATTCTTTTGCTGGCGCTGATGATCTTTTCAGGCGTATTATTCACTTCAGTGAAAAACAACAGTCTAAAAGCCTGTGGTACCAACAAAACAAGTTCAGGTGCATCGGTGAATAAGTGCCGGGTGCAGAAAATGCAGGGCAGCGATGTGGAGGATATGGATGCGTCCTATAATATTTTCATGAATCCCTTTACACAACTATAAACAAACAGTATTACAAAAATATAAATGACAGCTATGATAAAGATTACCGACTTAGAAAAGATCTACCGTACGGAAGAAGTGGAAACGGTTGCATTAAACAAACTTTCCATTGAAGTTAAGGAAGGAGAATTTGTAGCCATCATGGGCCCATCGGGCTGTGGCAAATCAACCTTGCTGAACATACTGGGTTTACTCGACGATCCCGATGCCGGCAGCTTTGTTTTTAATGGTACCGAAGTGGCCCATTTCAATGAACGGAAAAGAGCCGATCTGCGCAAACGAAACATTGGTTTTGTATTCCAGAGTTTTAACCTCATCGATGAACTTACCGTTTTTGAAAATGTAGAACTGCCATTGATATATACCGGCGTTAAAGCCGCCGACCGGAAGAAAAGGGTAGAAGAGGTATTGGATAAGATGCAGATCATGCATCGCCGTAATCACTATCCCCAGCAGCTTTCGGGCGGGCAGCAGCAGCGGGTGGCCGTAGCAAGGGCCGTGGTGAATAATCCCAAACTGATACTGGCGGATGAACCTACCGGTAACCTGGATTCATCAAACGGCAATGAAGTGATGCAGATGCTTACCGACCTGAATGAGAAAGGAACAACCGTAGTAATGGTTACACACTCGGAGCATGATGCCCGTTACAGTCACCGCATCATCCGTATGCTGGATGGACAGGCAGTGATAGAGAACATCATGCTGTAGAACAGCAACACATATGATCCAATAACCGGAGGCCGATCACCAACTTAACGTATAGCCATGATTAAAAATTATCTTAAAATAGCCTTCCGCAATCTCTGGAGAAATAAGGGATACAGTGCGATCAATATTTTCGGGCTCGCTATCGGGCTTGCAAGTTGTTTGCTCATCACGCTTTATGTTACCGATGAGCTGAGCTATGATAAGCACTTTAAAAATGCGGACCGTATCTACCGCATAAACTCAGATATACGATTCGGCGGCGCCGACATGCACATTACGCAGACCTCGGACATGATGGGAAGCCTTCTCAAAAAAGACTACCCGCAGGTAGAGGAGTTTACCAGGATATATAACAACGACGGTGCCAAATTGCTCAAAAAGGGAAATGCATATATTACCGAAGCCCGTGTGGCCAATGTTGATTCAACATTTTTTGATGTATTCCGTTTGCCGGTGATCGAGGGCGATACCCATACCGCATTGAATGAACCAAACACGGTTGTCATTACCGAATCGGCCGCCAGGAAATACTTTGGTACCCTGCATGTAATGGATAAGACCCTTGAAGTTAAAAATGACGACAACAATGACAATACTTCTTACAAGATAACAGCAGTTATTAAAGACATTCCCAAAGAGACGCACTTTAATTTTGAATTCTTTTTTTCGATGAAAAATGTGAATTACCAGTGGGGGCAACTCACCAGTCATAATTTTCATACCTACCTTTTATTAAAACCCGGTACCGATTATAAGGCCTTTGAAAAGAATTTTGAGCAGTTCTCCGAAAAATACGTACTGCCTTTTGCACAGCAATTTGTAAAGATCAGCAGTATGGACGATTTCCGGAAAGCGGGGAACAAACTTGAGTATACATTCATACCGCTCACCGATATTCACCTGCACAGTGATTTCACGTTTGAGATCAGCCCGTCGGGCAATATCCAGTATGTATATATTTTTTCGGCGGTTGCTTTATTCATTCTTATTCTCGCCTGTATCAATTTCATGAACCTCAGTACAGCCCGCAGCGCCAAAAGAGCAAAGGAAGTGGGTATCCGAAAGGTGCTGGGTACCGAACGAAAAACATTGATCGGCCAGTTCCTCGTTGAATCAACCATTACGGCGGCTGTTTCACTCATTATTGCCATAGCCATCGCTTATTTTGTACTGCCGTTATTCAATGATGTTGCATCCAAATCACTCTCTGTAAAAGATCTGCTTGGAACTTATATCCTTCCGTTCCTGCTGCTGCTTCCCTTTGTGGTTGGCCTCCTTGCCGGAAGCTATCCTGCATTATTTCTTTCCAGGTTCAGGCCCATCACTGTACTCAAGGGAAACATGAATACCGGGTTTAAAAAAAGCAAACTCAGGAATGCCTTGGTGATCTTCCAGTTTGCCACTTCCATCATGCTCATCATCGGCACCATTATCGTATACAGCCAGCTCAATTATATCCAGAACAAAAAATTAGGGTTCAATAAAGACCAGGTATTGATCATTGACGGAGCGTATGCACTCGGTAACAATGTGCTGGCTTTTAAAAATGATGTGCTTGCCATGCAGGGCGTTGCCAGCGGTACCCTCAGCTCTTACCTGCCTGTTACCAATTCTTCCCGTAATGATAATTCGTTTTCAAAGGAGGCGGTCATGAATACCGAGAACGGGATCGATATGCAGACATGGAGAATTGACTACGACTATATTAAAACAATGGGCATGGAGATAGTGAAGGGAAGGAATTTCTCTCAGGAATATGGCTCTGATTCGGCAGCCATGCTTATTACAGAAACCACCGCCCGGATGCTTGGGTATGATGATCCTGTTGGCAAAACGATCTATTCTCCTTCTGGTATTCCCGGCGACGGTGCACTCGTTCCCGTTCAGGTCATTGGCGTAGTTAAAGATTTTCATTTTGAGTCGTTACGGAAAAAACTAGGCCCCCTGTGTTTCTTCCTGGGCAAAAGTACCGGACTTGCATCCTTTAAAATATCAGCAGCCAGCGCAAAGACCCTTCTCCCGCAGATCGAAAAAAAATGGAAAGCACTGGCTCCCGGTATGCCATTCAGCTACCGGTTCATGAACGATTCGTTCAATGAGATGTACCGCAGTGAACAGCGTGCCGGAACGCTGGCCGTAGTGTTTGCGGTACTGGCTGTTTTCATTGCATGTTTGGGATTGTTTGGTTTGGTGACCTATATGGCAGAACAGCGTACCAAAGAGATCGGTATCCGAAAAGTACTGGGTGCTTCTGTAAGCAACGTGGTAAGCATGTTGTCGAAAGACTTCCTGGTGCTGGTTGCCGTTGCTTCTGTACTGGCATTCCCGCTGGCGTGGTGGGCCATGAATAACTGGCTGCAGGATTTTGAATACCGCATAAACATCAGTATGTGGGTGTTTGTGCTGGCGGCTGTTGCAGCGCTGCTGATCGCATTGATCACGGTAAGTTTCCAGGCCTTTAAAGCGGCCATCGCAAACCCGGTTAAGTCATTACGAACTGAATAAAAGTATAGCCATGATAAAAAACTATTTTAAGATCGCCTGGCGCAACCTGTTAAAGAGTAAAGGATACAGCGCCATTAATATCGGGGGACTTGCAGTGGGTATGGCCGTGGCCATGCTGATCGGCTTATGGGTACACGATGAACTTAGTTTTGATAAGTACCATAAGAACTACGATCGCATTGCACAGGTGATGCAACATGCAAACTACAATGGCAAGGTAGAAACACAGGTAGCCAACCCGGCACTAATGGGCCCCGAGTTGAGGAGTAAATACGGAAGCGATTTTAAATATGTGGTGCAATCGTCGTGGACGGGAGGGCATTTACTTACCGTTGGAGATAAGCATATCTCTAAAGTAGGAATCTTTTTTGAGGCGGATGCCCCCGAAATGCTGACTCTTAAAATGCGTAAAGGAACAAGGGCGGGGTTGAAGGATCCTTACTCTATAATGCTTTCTGCTTCCGCTGCTGAAGCCATCTTTGGTAAAGATGACCCGATGGATAAAACAATAAAATTTGACAGAACCTATGATGTAAAGGTTACCGGTGTTTACGAGGATCTGCCCGGTAATACCTCATTCAGTGAAATAAAGATCATGATGCCATGGGAATTGTGGTTAATTCAAAACCCATGGGCAAAGAAGATGGAAGAGCCCTGGGGAAGTAATTTCTCCCAAACATTTGTGCAGATAGCCGACAATGCAGATATGAAAAAAGTTTCTGCAAAGATCAAAAACACAAAATTGAACAACG
>DAOLIP010000010.1:0-58373 GCA_035328475.1 Ferruginibacter sp. | reverse complement strand
CATGATCACTTTAAAAGCCGGCATTGAAGGCATGATGAAGCGGATGATACCCGAAGTGAAAGAAGTGGTGGCAGAGTCGGAATAGTTAATGGGTTAAACAGCTAATTCGTTTATTGGTAAAGCGCTTCATGAATGAAGTGCTTTTTTATTTGGGCAAATTTTAAATTATCTTCAGCAAATAAACCAGCTATGAAGTTTAGCCTCTTCATCATATCGATCCTGTTTACTTTTTCTACGTATGCACAACTAACCGATAGCCAGATAAGTGCCCTGAAAGGAGGAAGCGTAAGACCGGACAATAGCTATGTGTATCACCTGCCTTATGCAAAAGGCAGTAAGCGTCTTTTGATACAGGCCTACAACAGCAAGATGAGTCATACTAATGAGATCAGTCTCGATTTTAAAATGAAAAAGGGAAGTGAGATATGTGCCGCCCGCCCGGGGGTGGTAACCGCCGTAAAAGAAGACAGTGACGAAGGCGGATTAAAAGACGAATATTTATCCAAAGGAAATCACATCATCATTAAACACAACGACGGCAGTGAAGCCATGTATTGGCACCTGCAAAATGACGGCGTGTTGGTGAACGTCGGCGATACGGTCTTCCTGGGGCAACTCATCGGGTACAGCGGCAATACCGGCTATTCCGCTTTTCCTCACCTTCACTTCCAGGTATATGATAAGGATGGAAAAAATATTGCCACCAGGTTTTACACCCGGAAAGGGATTATTTATTTACGGCCCGGTAAATGGTACAGGCGGGTCAGTTAAACATGGAGGTCAAACACAACACATATTATCCGAAGATCCGGAAAGCATGGAGAAACTGGTTGCAGAAAAACCACAGCAGCCGGAAAAATGTGTGGCTTGTTATGTATAAAAAAGGTACAGGAAAACCGTCTCTCCGGTATGAGGAAGTTGTGGAAGAAGCTCTCTGCTTTGGATGGATAGACAGCGTATCAAACAAACGGGATGAGGAAAGCCGGTTCCTTTATATTACAATCCGGAAACCAAAAAGCGGCTGGAGCGCCCTGAATAAAAAACGGATTGAAAAACTGACCAAAGAAAAGAGGATGATGCCGGCCGGTATGCAGAAAATCGAAGCTGCCAAAAAAGATGGTTCCTGGGCTACATTGGATAAGATAGAAGCATTAGAAATGCCGGCTGTTTTGAAGAGGGCATTTGCAAAGAACAAAAAGGCGCTTTCCAACTTCACCCGGTTTCCGCCGAGTGTAAGGAAACAGCTCTTTCGCTGGGTGGAAAGCGCCAAAACAGGCCACACGAAGGAAAGAAGAGTATCAGAGACCGTAACACTGGCTGGAAAAAACATCCGGGCCAATCAATGGAAACCTAAAAAATAACGATGCGCCGTACTGTATTTTTTTTATACCCCCCGTTCTTTGTCCTGGCAATAATGGGCTGCGCTGTAAGTAACAACCCCCAGCACAGGGAAATCAAAATGCTGCAAAAGGGAATCATTAAAGACGACAGCAGTTTTGTGTACCAGCTTCCTTATGAAACAGGCAAGTCGCATATATTGGTGCAGGGATACTTCAGCAAATACACACATAAAAACCGGGCAGCCCTTGATTTTAAAATGAAAAAGGGAACAAAGGTATGTGCCGTGAGAGATGGTGTTGTTATCCGGGTGAAAGAAGATGGAAAAAAAGGCGGGGCAAATAGTAAGTACCGGCCCGATGGCAATTTGATTGTGATACAACACCGGGATAATTCCCGGGCAGGCTACTGGCATTTAAAGTACAACAGTGCGCTCGTGAATGTAGGCGATACAGTAAAAGCAGGACAGGTGATCGCCTTGAGCGGAAAAACAGGATATACTTTTTTTCCTCATTTACATTTTATTGTATGGAGGTCTGATCAAAAAGGACAATGGAAACAGGTGGGCACCCGTTTTCAAACCAATAAGGGAATCCGTTATCTCCGGCCATTCCGTTTTTACAGGAACAGCTAAGACTTTTAATCAGTATTTAATAATCGGTTGCGTTATGCTGATCGATTCTCCCACTACTTCGATATAATATCTTCCTGCCGGCAGTTTAGTCAGGTATACCGTTACTATATTTCTTCCCGCTGTAAGATTGCGGTATTCCCTATAAACAACCTTTCCTTCATTATCTAATATTCGTACGCTTGCGCTTTCCGCCTTATCTGTCTTCACAATAAGGTCTGCTATGTTGGATGTTGGATTGGGGTATACCAGGTAAGTGTAATTAATATCAATCACTGCCGTGTCGGAATAAACAAAACCGCCATTGTTACTTAATAATTTAAGCCTGTAATAAAGTGTTGGTGCTCCTAACACTGTTACATTTGGATCGATGAAGGCATATAAATGCGTACCCGGCGTATTATGCGGAGCAACAGATCCAAGTTGAGTGAAACTGATATTATCAATACTTCTTTCCACAATAAAAGAAGTCAGATTATTTTCATTGATTATTTTCCAGTTGAGCAATGCGTCCTGGTTTTGCAGGTGTCCGTTGAATTCGAGCAGAGTCGGCGATACCTGTGGTGTGATGTTATTTGTGTATAACTCATCTGCATATTCTTCTGTGCCCGCTTTCAGGAAGAGCCTCCCATTCATTTCAATTATATTATGCGGAAAAGAACCTCCGCTTCCCGGGGCTATATCCTGAAACAATTTGGTACCTGCAACTGTACCATCACTTATCCAAAGCTCTTCTCCGTGCACACCATCATTAGCGGTGATCAATAAACTACCGCCCGGTGCTAGAAAAGACGGACTGTTATAAAAGCTGTATATCGCATCTTTCGGTCCCGGCCATATATCTTTTAGCAGTTGTGTGCCGGCGGTCGTTCCATCGCTGACCCATGGTTCCAAACCATGGTCTACATCCCTGGCAGTGAAATAAAGCTTGCCGTTAAAAACCACAAAATTGCTGGGAGCTCCATTAAGAATTTGACTTGTATTGATATCCTTTACCAGTACCGTGCCGGCAGCCGTACCATCTGTTCTCCAGAACTCTCCTCCCCCAATCGAATCTTGTGCCCGGAAATAGATCATGTTGTTATAGAGTGTCAACTCCTGCGGAGTGCCGTGACCGGAACCCGGCCATATATCTTTTACCAATACAGTTCCAGCTGTTGTTCCATCCGTTTTCCATAATTCTTGTCCATTAACATTATCCATTGCCACGAAAAAAAGTGTATTGTCTTTCAGAAGAAATCCCTGTGGGCTGCTTCCCGCCGGCCCGGGATAGATATCCTTTATCATAACAGTACCGGTCGTGGTGCCATCTGTTTTCCATAATTCATACCCCGCTGTGCCATTGTCTGCTAAAAAATAAACAATGCCGTTCAATACACTCATATTCCCAAGATAACTACCCTGGGCACCGGGTCTTATGTCTTTTACAAACGTGGTGCCGGCTGTTGTACCGTCGCTTTTCCATAACTCACGCCCATTAATCGGGTCTGTGGCACTAATGTACATCATGCCGCCAATGATGACACCCACACCTGGTCCACTACCCCAGGATCCGGGGTAAAAGTCTTTTACCAACACAGTTCCGGCTTCAGTACCATCGCTTTTCCATAGCTCATCGCCATGAACACCATCATTGGCTGAGAAATATACTACGCCATTATTATTCACAAGCTGGTAAATGGTGCTGCCTGTTGGTCCGGGATAAATATCTTTTACCATAACTGTGCCGGCCGCCGTGCCATCGCTCTTCCAGAGTTCGGCACCATGTGCACCTTCGGAAGCAACGAAAAACAAAGTATTGTTCACTTTTACTTTCTCATACTGGATCTTGCTACCGTTATTACCAGCATAGATATCTTTCACCAATACAGTACCAGCAGCCGTACCATCACTCCTCCACAATTCTTTTCCATGAACCCCGTCATTGGCGTTAAAGAGGAGTGCTCCATTCAGGTTGATCAGGTATTCAGGGCCGCCATCTGCATTACCGGGATTGATGTCTTTTATCAATACGGTCCCTGCTGTGGTGCCATCACTTTTCCAAAGTTCACTTCCATTCTGAGCATTTACACCAAGAAAATATAATGTACCATTGATATTGAGCGGGAACGATGGATTTCCGTTGCCAGAGCCCATATAAACATCTTTCACCAGCACCGTGCCGGCTGCGGTACCATCTGTTTTCCATAATTCTGTTCCGTAGGTTGGGCTATATGCCCGGAAATAAATAAGCCCGTTAAAATCGGTCAGATAAGCGATCAGGCTGCTGCCGGTTCCTGGATTTATTTCTGTAACCATGACCGTGCCGGCATCCGTGCCGTCGCTCTTCCAGAGTTCAATACCTGAGCCCGCTGTTGTTGCAGCAAAGTATAGGTTGTTTCCGTAAGCTTTCAGGCCATCGGGGCCACTACCGGTAGGCCCCGGATAAATATCTTTGACCAGTACCGTACCAGCTGCCGTACCATCGCTTTTCCAAAGTTCATAACCATTGATCCCGTTTTGTGCCCTGAAAAAAGCGGTTCCATTTACATCGGTAAGGTAGCCGACCTCGCTATTGCCAGCGCCGGAATTGATATCTTTCACCAGTACAGTGCCGGCCGTGGTGCCGTCGCTCTTCCATAATTCATTTCCAGTAACCCCATCATTTGCTGCAAAGAACATCGTGTTGTTAATAACGGAGAAATTAAACGGGTCACTGCTTCCCGAACCCGGGTTTATATCTTTTATCATGACCGTCCCGGCCGCAGTGCCGTCGCTTTTCCATAACTCTCTGCCGTTCACATTGGTTGCCATAAAGTATATGGATCCATTCATCACTTTCAGTCCTGCCGGTTCGCTGGAAGCATAGCCCGGGTTAATATCTTTTACCAGCATTGTACCAGCTGTAGTACCGTCGCTTTTCCAGAGTTCTGATCCACTAAACCCATCATTGGATACAAAGAACAGCGTGCCGTTCAACACTGTTAAATAACCGACGCCACCGCCTATCCCCAAGCCTGCACAAAGATCTTTCACCAGCACCGTGCCGGCGGCAGTGCCATCGCTTTTCCATAATTCGTTTCCATTGGTTAACGTTTTGGCGGAGAAAAAAACAATGTTGCCGATGGTTACCTGCAGATATGGGTCCGACCCGACATTACTTGGAGTTGTATTTATGTCTTTAAGCAGGCTGAAATTCTGGCAAATTGCAGGGAAAGAACACGCTGCTGCCAGCAGCAATGAAAAGTAAAGTGTCCTCATTATGTTCTTTGTAAAGGTTTAATCTATAAGCGATCTCATTATCTTTGAAAAGATACTCAATTTTAAATATATCTTCTCATTTTTCTCCATGAATTTTTGGTTATTGGCTATTTTTACAGAACGACTTTGAGTTTATCAGAAATATACCAGCAGTTTGTTTCAGACATGTATCATACCACCTTGTATGAATACGTAGCCGTATTTGCAGGCATTGCCAGTGTGTGGTACTCTCGTGCTGAGAATATCCTCGTTTACCCTGTCGGATTGATCAACACCATCATTTATATTTTCATCAGCATAAAAGGTCATTTGCTGGGCGAAGCTACGGTGAACTTATATTATACCATTATGAGCATTGCCGGGTGGTATATGTGGATGAAAAAAGACACCAGGCAGGAAACAGTACTGCACATTACCCGTTCATCCGGCAATGAATGGACGAAACAGGTATTGTTCTTCGGGTTCTTTTATACAGCCATCTTTTTAGCGCTCACGTATTTTAAAGGAGCCTTTTTTGAAGGCGTGATCCCCTGGGCCGATGCCTTTGCTTCTGCAACAGCTTTTACCGGCATGTGGCTGATGACAAAAAAGAAAGTAGAAAGCTGGTACTGGTGGATCGCAACCAATATTGCATCCATTCCGTTGTATTTTGTAAAGCACTATGTTTTTACCAGTGTATATTATGTAGTATTGCTGGTAATGGCCGTTGCCGGCTTAACTGAATGGATGAAAAAATCAAAAATAAATAACACATGAGTTACTGCAGGGCGATCAGCAATATGAAGGGTGACGAACTGAATGTTCACAAGATCTATCACGATACACAGTATGGCTTTCCCATTGAGGAAGACAACGAATTGTTCTGCCGGCTGATACTGGAGATAAACCAGGCCGGCCTTAGCTGGACCACCATTTTAAAGAAGCAGGAAAGCTTCCGCAAGGCCTATCACAATTTTGACATAAAGAAAGTTGCGTCTTATAAAGACAAGGACATTCAGCGCCTGCTGACCGATGCCGGCGTTATCCGCAACCGCCTTAAAGTGAATGCCGCTGTTGAAAACGCTAAAACAATACTGGCGCTGCAGAAAGAATTCGGTTCTTTTAAAAAGTGGCTGGCGCATCATCACCCAAAATCAAGGGAAGAATGGACAAGGCTGTTCAAAAAAACATTCCGTTTTACCGGGGGTGAAATTGTAAATGAATTTTTGATGAGTTGCGGTTACCTGCCGGGCGCTCACGAAAGCAGTTGTCCCGTTCATAAAAAAGTAATGAAGGCAAAACCCAAGTGGAATGAGAAATAAAACAACCTGGCTGATCATTAAGGCGGTATTGATCCTGCTGTTTACCCTCGTGATCTTTATGATGCCCACGGAGAATAATTTCCGGAAATGGATCCGCTTTGTTATGCTGGCGGTTTTTGTGATCAGCTTTTTAATTGACCTGAATAATTACAGAATAAACAAGTCGTGAAAAAAATTGTTGTCATAGGTCCTGAATCCACCGGTAAAAGCATTTTGTGTGAACAGCTTGCAGCACATTACAATACTTTGTGGGTTAAAGAATACGCCAGAGAATACCTCCTGAAGAACGGAACAGAATATTCTTTTGAAAATTTACTCGATATTGCAAAGGGGCAGGTTGTTGCCGAAGAATTGGCCATTGACCCCCGGCTGTTGACCGAAAGAAGCTCCGACGAACAACGTTCAACGTTCAACGATCAACTGCTTTTCATCGACACCGACATGTACGTAATGAAAGTATGGTGTGAGTTTGTTTTTGAAAAATGTCATCACTGGATACTCAACCGCATAGCCGAAAGAAAATACGACCTCTACCTGCTCTGTAATATTGATCTGCCCTGGGTCAAAGACGAATTACGGGAATACCCCGACCTGGAATCAAGAAGAGTGTTGTATCATTATTATAAAGACGTTTTGGTGAATCAGCATGTTCCCTGGGTGGATATCAAAGGCGATTATGATGAACGTTTACAAAAAGCAATTGCGGCTGTTGATGGCATCATTTAATTATCTCCTGCACATCCGCATCTCCGGACAGGTTGTTCATTTGCCGCATGATATTGGCATAACGGCCGGCAACATAGCGACTCAATGGTTTTACGGTATATAGTTTGGGGTTGGGTAAACAGGCAGCAACCTGGGCTGCTTCTGCCATGGTAAGGTCTTTTGCATCTTTATTGAAATATTTTTTTGCAGCAGCCTGCACCCCAAAAACACCACGCCCTGTTTCAGCAATATTCAGATAGCGTTCCAGGATGGTTCTTTTTGTCCAGCCGGTTTCAATGGTAAAGGTGAAGAACGTCTCCAGGCCCTTACGGAGTTTACTTCTGCCCTGCCATAAAAAAATATTCTTTGCTGTTTGCTGGCTGATGGTGCTGGCTCCTCTTACTTTATTCGGATGCCGCTTGTTGTATTTGATGGCACGCTTGATGGCTTTCAGGTCAAAGCCGTCGTGATCGGGAAAAAGCTGGTCTTCACTGGCAATCACCGCCAGTTTAATATTGGGCCCCATCTCATCAAAGCTGATATAGTCTCTCGACAGGCCATGGCCCTGCAGCAAACTTCCAACCTGGGTTAACGTAATGGGTGGGTTAAAAACAAAGCCGATCAGAAAATAAAAGAAGGCAAGTATATAAGCAGTGAAAACAACATTCCATCCAATAACCGTGATCTTCTTTACTATCTCGATCTTTCTGAGCCAGAAAAAATAAAGCACCAAAACAACAATAACAGCAGCCATGGCTATTAACAGTCCCTGTTTACTGTCTTTGATCTCGATCGCTTCCGAAAGGGTAAAAACAAAATACAGGAACCAGCCTACATGAATGAAGAGAATGACCAGGAATATTTTTTTTATCCAACTCCCTATTTTTTTCATTGCCGCCGGTTTGGGTAACTGCAATATAAAGATTAACTCTTTTTATTGCTCATGTTCATATAAACCAGCCGGTATTTTTTACCAATGATCATGGCTCCGCCATTTTTCTTTCCTTTTGCCCAAAAATAACCAAGGGTTCCCAGTCCGGCAGAAGTAAGTAAAAGCGGCAAACTGAATTTACTCCGGTCGGCAAGGTATACAACCCCGCTGGCCAGGGTAAGTACTATCCCTCCACCCATCAAGGCAGCGCCGCTTCCCCGGTTATTGAAATTTGTTTTTTCTTTCCGCCCAATGGCAGCTACCTGGTTATAGTGGTATTTATAATGATAGCTTCCGAGCGTATCAATGATATAGGTTCCGATGGTGGTGGGCTGGTATCGTATGATGAACTCCTGCAGGTAGAGCGTATCGTTCTTAATACCGTTGATGGTTGCATTTATAAAAGCGCCGCTTTCGGTAGTGAGTGAAATAGTTGATCCGCTGTAAAAGGTTGTTATCGTTTTATCCTTCTTTTTCAGCTGGATGAAGTCTGCAGACTGGGCAAATGAATTAATTGATAGTAAAAGCAGGGCTGGCAATAAAAATTTCATGCAGCAAAATAAACAGGCAGAAGTTGAGCTTCCTAATGAAGGATGTTAATCTTTTATCAATGTGTAGATGATGCCGGCCAGTATCACTCCGCCAAACACCAGGTACAGGATACCTGAAATTCGGTTGATGAGAAGGATCACCCGGTCACTCATTCTTTTGCCTATATAACCGGCCCCCAATACCTTTCCGATATCGGCCAGTATGGTTATGGCCAGGCAGGTGGAGAAAATAATGATACGATCATATAAAGAGTATACAGAAGCGAGAGAAGCTGCCATCAGCACCCAAAAAGAAATGACAGCGGGATTGAGGGTATTGATGATAAAACCCGAACTCATGATGGCAAAATAGTTTGTTCGTTTTCCGGCGGGGGTTATCTCGTCACCTGCAATCTCGGCTGGTTCCTGCAGGCGGCGGGGTTCTATCTTTTTCAGAAAAGCAAAGTAAATACCCATACCTATTAAAAAGCAGCAGCCGGCAATGCCGATGGGTATTTTAAAATCCAGCAGCACTTTTATTGCCTCACTGAATCCGTTACTGAGCACCACCCAGATGATATCGCTTAACCAAACACCTGAAATAAAACTAAAACCACCCCGTCGGCCGTGATTAATGCTTTGTTTGATGGTGGTAAATATAACCGGCCCCACCGAAAATATCAGCAGTAACCCGATCGCAAGCCCCTTTAGTACCACGTCAACCATGCGCTAAATTTAAGAAAGGATTCTTATTATAAATCATTTAACATTTTAAACATAATCAGTAGGCCCGTTTCCCGTTTGGATAAAAACGCACCGAATGAATACAATGCTACCTGATTAATTACCTCAACACTGCTTTCATTTCATAATCCTTAAAAAGAGAACCTTTTGAAAGCAAACAGAAAAACACAGGTCATTGTATTATTACTATTAGTTATTGCAGGTAAAACGAATGCCCAGTTTTATAAAGACATGAGCGTGGGCCTCAACGCCGGTTTATATGTTTACCAGGGAGACCTTACTCCCGATCCGCTGGGTTCATTCAAAACCATTAAGCCGGGTTTTTCCTTATTTGCCAAAAAGCCGATCAATCATTTCCTGGCAGCCAGGCTGCACATGAGTTTCGCCAGCCTGCAGGGTAACGACAACCGTTACAGCAAACCCGAATACCGGCAGCAGCGTAACTTTTACTTTTTTACCCCGCTAATGGAATTCTCCGGTCAATTGATATGGAATATCCGCGGAAGGAATTACGATGACTATGGGATACAGCCCTATTTTTTTACCGGGGCAGGCGTTTCATTTGTTCGGGTACAAAAAGATTACAGCCGTATGAATGCCGCTTATTTCGGTGAATCATCTGATATATACGCCGGGCTTGCAGCAGATGAGGCGCATGGAACTTCACCGGCATTATTATCTGTTCCCGTTGGCGTGGGAGCTGAGTATCCTATATCAGAACGGTTTTCTTTGAACATTGAAACATCGTACCGTTTTGTTTTTACCGATCACCTGGATGGCTTCAGTCAATCTGCCAACCCAAAACTGAAAGATCATTACCACAGCACGTCTGTTGGTATAATATATAAGTTTGGAAAAAAGCAAAAGGGCATTGGCTGCCCCACGGTAAATTAAACAGCTATGAAACAGGTTCGGAAAAAATTAACCGCCGCTTTGTCTTTGAAGGAACTGTTCCCAGTCTTCAAGCATTTTCCCTTTAAGCACCCGCGGAAACTTGTGTTGACCCCCTTCTTTTCCTTTGGCCTTCATAAAATCCATAAAGGTTTTTTCAGGCAGCACGTTCACGAGTACGTCTTTTAGGGCGTGCCTGCGTTCCACTTCGTAATCATCATTAAGCTCTTTTAGTTTTAAATCGATGCGTTTGCGCAGGTCTTCTGCATCCGCTGCATCATCGGTGGCCAGGTACCATTGGTGGGCAAAGAAATTTCCGTATGGGATACCTGCTACGGTAAATTCCGGGATAAATATATCCAGTTCCTCACTCACCATTTCAATGGCTTTATTCATATTGTCAACACTCAGGTGTTCGCCAACCAGGCTTAAGAAATGCTTGGTTCGGCCCGTGATCACGATCTCGCTTCTTTCCCGGTCAACCAGTTTCACCGTATCGCCAATGGCATAACGCCAGGCACCGGCATTGGTGCTGATGAGGATTGCGTAATCTTTATTCTCCTCTATTTCGTGGATCATATATGCTTCCGGCTCATCCACCATATTTCCCTCGCTGTCAAAATTCTTATCATCAAAAGGAATGAATTCAAAGAACACATTGTTGTTAAGCGCCAGGTGCATTCCATGGGTACCTTGCCTGTTTTGATATGCCAGAAACCCTTCGCTGGCCAAATAAGTTTCAATATACGTGATGGGCTTGCCGAGTAATTTTTCAAACCCTTTTTTATAGGGTTCCATCGCCACGCCTCCATGAACATAGAAAGCCAGGTTGGGCCACATCTCATGGATATTCTTCAGGTTATACTTCTCGATGATCTTTTCCATACACAACTGAAGCCATGCCGGCACGCCTACAATAAAACCAATATCCCAATTAGGGGCATTATTAACCACCTCTTCTAATTTGGTGGCCCAGTCCTTTACTTTTGCAATTTTTTTACCCGGCTTGTAAAGCCCCAGCCCCTGGAACCAGAACGGAATATTCTTTTGCTGAATCCCGCTCAGGTCGCCGGCAAAATAGGTTGGTCCCTTTTGCAGTTGCGTACTTCCGCCGAGGATAAGCCATCCTTTTCCCACCGCACTCTTAGGTACATTTTCATACTTGGTTAAGCTAAGCAATTGTTTAAAACTGGTAATGGTATTGCTCCGTATCAGGTCTTTGGTAATGGGAATGTATTTACTGGTGGCATCGCTGGTACCGCTGCTGAGGGCAAAATACTTTATCACACCCGGCCAGCATACATCGGGTATTCCTTCTTTTGCCTTGTACCACCAGCTATCGTATATCTTATTGTAATCACAGGCAGGAACCATTTGCTGGAATTTTTTCCCGGGATGATTGCTCAGCAGGATATCGTCGAAACGGTAACGCTGGCCAAACTCGGTGAACCTTGCCTTGCGGAGAAGCTTCTTAAGCACTTTTATCTGTTGGCGCCGGGGATCGCTGATGGGAATATTAAGCGCCCTGGCTATTGATTTCGGAAGCTTGATGTCAAATATCGCCATCGGCAGTTATGCGGTTAAAGTGAGCAAATATAAACAAAAAAGGCCCCACACCTATCCTCTCCCCAAAGGGAAGAGGGAAATGGAGAAGATTGAAACGGAGATCATGGTTTTATAAAAATGTACGGACATTCTTTGTTGCTTAATAAAATAGCTGTTGTTTATGTGATAGATGAAATGCCTGGATCTGTTCGCTGTACCACTCCTCTCCTTTTGGAGAGGGGAAGGAAGTGAGGTTCATCAGCGAAACTGATATAATTCATAATATCGCCTGGGCATCGGTATCTAAAAATTGCCTACGTTTGTCATCCAAAAAACAAACTATATGAAAAGGATTTTAATTGCTGTAGTACTTTCACTCAGCGTATTTAAAGCCAGTGCCGATGAAGGTATGTGGTTACCCATGTTGCTCGGACAGCAGGTGTACAACGACATGGTGAAAAGAGGACTGAAACTCACCAAAGAGCAACTTTATTCCATCAACAAATCATCGTTAAAAGATGCCATCATTATTTTTGGCGGCGGCTGCACGGGAGAAATTGTAAGCAGCCAGGGTTTGATATTCACCAACCACCACTGCGGCTATGGCGCCATCTCGGCTGCCAGTACCGTGGAGCACAATTATTTGAGAGATGGTTTTTATGCCTTTAACAAAGACCAGGAGATACAGAGCCAGTTAACGGTTCAGTTCCTCGACAGGATCGTGGATGTTACCAAAGAGGTGGAAGAAGGAGTGAAAGGTTTGGCCTGGGCTGACCGTGTCAAAAAACTTCCGGAAGTTTATAAGGCCATCACCGATAAAGTGGCCGACAAAGAAAATGGTTTGGCCGGAAGGATATACAGTATGTTCAAAAGCAACCAGTATATCATGTACGTATATAAAACATACCGCGACATCCGTTTGGTTGGCGCCCCTCCAGAGAGCGTGGGTAAATTTGGCGGCGATACGGATAACTGGGAGTGGCCTCGTCATACCGGCGATTTTTCTGTTTTCCGGGTGTATGCTGCAAAGGACGGCAAGCCTGCCGATTACAGCAAAGACAATGTACCCCTGAAACCCAAACATTTTTTACCCGTTAGTATCAAAGGTTTTAAAGACGGTGATTTTGCCATGATCTATGGTTATCCCGGAAGCACCAACCGTTATGAGACGAGCTATGGTATCAAACTGAAAAATGAAATTGAGAACCCGTCATTGGTTAACCTGCGAGACATGCGCCTGAAATACATGTATGCCGAAATGATCAAAGACCCGGCCGTGAAATTAAAACTGGCCGACAACTATGCCGGTGTTGCCAATTACTGGAAATTTTTCGATGGCGAAACAAAACAACTGGTAAAGTTCAATACCTACGGACAAAAACAGGATTATGAAAACAAATTCACTGCCTGGGCAAAAGGAAAACCGGAATATGAGACCCTGATGGCCGAGTATGCCCAGAACTATGCAAACTGGACACCCTACAGTAAACAGCGTCAGTATATCAATGAAGGCATTGTGGGTTCGCCGCTTATTGGGGCTGCTGCCGGTTTAATTTCTTTGGAAGACAAGCTGTTGAAAAACAATACAACCTCGGCCGATCTTAAAAAAGCAACCGAGGCGGCCACTGCAAACCGAAAGGCATTTTTGGAAAAAGAAGATCTTCCCAGCGATGAAAAGATACTGGCAGCCGTTTGCATGATGTTCTATAATGATGTAGACAAGAGCCAGCACCCGATCGGTTTTTACGAAGGGCTTAAAGCCAGCTACGGCGACCTGAAAGACGAAGCCACTTATAAAAAATGGGCCCATGATGTATTTACAAAGACCATGTTGCTCGATGACACAAAATGGAATGCGTTTGTTGCACAGCCCGATGGCGCTGTGCTGCAGGCCGATCCGGCTTTTGCATTTGCTTCTGCATTTATAAAGAATTATAACGGAAAGTATGCTCCCTTATACACCCAGTTTGTAAACAGGAACAACGAACTGGGCAGAAGCTACATGAAAGGCATTATGGAAATGAACCCGGCCGCTGTAAATAAAATGTATCCCGATGCAAACTTCAGCATGCGGGTGAGTTATGGCAATGTAAAAAGTTATCGCCCGCGTGATGCGGTATTTTATGACTATGTTACCACCAGCAAGGGCATCCTTGAAAAATACAAAGCAGGAGACTACGAATTTGACCTGCCCGCCAGGCAGGTGGATCTTTTAAAGAAAAAAGATTTTGGTCAGTACGTTGATAAACGTACGAATGATCTTGTTATTGGTTTTATTACCACCAACGATATCACCGGCGGCAATTCGGGCTCGCCTGTAATTGATGCCAATGGTAATTTACTCGGGCTTGCATTTGATGGCAACTACGAAGCCCTCAGCCATAAAATTGCATTCGACAAAGACCTTAACCGCACCATTTGTGTAGACGTTCGTTATGTGCTCTGGTGTATTGACAAGCTTGGTGGTGCAAAGAATATTATTGACGAACTGAAGCTGGTGAGGTAATAATGTTTACCTGGTTCAGCAGATCCCGCAGTGTTGCTGCGGGATCTTTCTTTTACAACAGTCCTTTTTCATAAGCCAGGTGCAATGCCTGTGCCCGGCTGTTCACATGCAGCTTGTTGTAAATGTTTATTACATGTTTTTTTGCCGTATTGGCGCTGATGTCGAGCCGGGTACCTATTTCCTTATAAGACAAACCCTCTACCAGCAGTTGCAGTATTTCCTTTTCCCTGTCTGTAAGGTCAAAGAGGGTTTTTGAATCCTCGCCGGGTTGTTTTTGCAACAGGGTTAACCTGTTATTTTGTACCAGTTGCAAAATCTTGTGGGCAATGCCCGGTGATATAGGGCCGGCACCGCTTTCGTGCATTTGCCAGAGCATGTCGGTTATGTTTTCGGCGCTTTCGTCTTTTAATAAATAACCAAAGGCTCCTGCCTTTATGGCTTTAAATATCTTATCCTCATCATCAAAAATGGAAAGCACTACAAATTTCACCGAAGGATAAAAAGATGATCCGGCAGCAATGGCATCAACGCCATCCATATTGGGCATTTCCAGGTCCATCAGTGTTACATCAGGCAATCTTTCAGACGGCAGCGCTTTCATTTTTTCTAAAAAATCTTTTCCGTCTTCTGCCAGCAGTGTAATTTCAAAATGACCATGGCGCAGCAATTTATCTTTAATGATATTTCGGTTGCTGGCCTTATCATCTACTATGGCAATTTTTATCGGCATCTTTTAAAGTTGGTCAAATATTCAAAAAAAAATTCACCTGCGTAATAATCCAACAGGATACCCTGGTTAAATCAAAACAGCCACTGTGGTACCATTGCCCGGCGTTGAAGAAACCGTAAATTCAACGCCTGATTCGTTTGCCCTTTTGTTCATGTTCACCAGCCCGTTACCAAGTTCCGTCTCTTTTATCGTTTCGTAGTCAAACCCCTTTCCGTCATCGGTCACGGTCAGTTCCCATTTATCATCGCCCACAGTGCTGGATAAAATGATATTTTTCGCTACTGCATGCTTTATCGCATTGGTTACCGCTTCCTGCACTATCCTCACAACGTGCAGCGCCCTGGTATGATGCAATATTTTTCCGGCAGGCGCTTCTCCCTCTGCCCTGAACTGTATATCCGGGTAGTAACGGGATAGTGCCTGTATAAAGTTTTTCATCCGCAGCAAACATTCTTCGGCTGTATAATTATCCTTTTTTAAGGCCCATACTGTTTCTCGCAAAGAAGTAATGATGTCTTTCGAAGCAAACTTCAAATCGTTCATCAGTGCATTCCTTTCTTCATCACTGCTTTCTTTTTGCAGCAGTTCTGTATTGTATAAAACCGCATTGGCATAGGCACCAACACTGTCGTGCAGATCCCGGCTTATGCGCTCCCTTTCAAGCTGTATGCGGTGTTCGTTCTCCAGTACTGCCAGTTTTTTCTGGTACCTGTTTTTATTGTAGCGGTTAAATGAATACGCCAACACGGCCATCGCCAGTAAAATCATCCCTGTAATAAACCACCAGGTTTTCCAAAACGGGGGATTGATGGTGATTTCTATGGTTTTCAAAGGCACGGCATCTTTATCAAAGAACCTGGAGGCATATAGTTTTAAGGTGTACTGGCCGGGTGGTAAAAGGTACCGCACCGTTTGCAGTCCATCATTTTGTATCCATTTATCATCTATCCCCTGCATCTGGTATTGATAAATGTACTGGCCGGGGTTTTTCCCGGACATGGCTACAAAATCAAATGAAAGAGAATTCTGATTATAAGGCAATTCTATCTTATTAATGTTCCAAACTGCAGTGTCGGTAAATGCCTCTTCATTATTAACCCGTATCCTGGTAATCAGCAGGTTTATCTTTTCTCTAAAACTGCCGATGGCCGATGGATAAAAGCTGCTTACCCCATTTACGCCTCCAAAAAACAACTCTCCGTTTTCAGCTTTGGCCACTACGTTTGTATTAAACTCGTTTTCCTGCAGGCCATCTTCTTTTGTTAACTGTAAAATACTGTTATCGGCTTTTATTTTAAAGATACCTTTGTTGCTGCTGCACCATAACAAACCGTTTTCATCAAAAGCCATGGCGTAAATACATTCATCAGGCAGGCCATTCGCTTTTGTAAGGTGAGCCAGTATGCGGCCTTTACCGTCTATCTTAAAAATGCCTTTGTTGCACCCCATATAAATATTGCCTGCTGCATCTTTTGCAAAACACCTTACATAGCCCGTATTCTTAAACGGCACCCTTTTCAGCTCTTTAAATGTTGCCGCATCAAGAAAAAAGAGTTCATCGTTGGTATGGCTTATGATGGTTCCGTTATAATAAAGCCCGCCCATAGTGTACGAAGTGGTGAACTCATATTCGGTACAAATATTTTTATCAAAGATTGTGCGGTACAATCTTCCCTGCGCCTGGGTGATGGCTGTTTTTTCATCCTGGTAAAGCAGGTTTCCAAAATAATCAATGTTCAGCCTGGGTGCTGTAAGCGAGGTGCCGGGAAATTCCTTAAGCTGTTGAAGATTGGCCGATAAGGACCATACCTTGTTATCGCTATTACAAAAAAGCAGGTAGTTGCCCTTGTTATCTTTTACGATACAATTGAAATGCTTTGGCGTGCTGTCGCCCGGTGTTGTTCTGATATGTTTTACCAGCCGTTGCAAAGTATCAAACACCAGTAAGCCATTGCCGGCTGTTCCTGCAAGTATCCTGTTGTTTTTTTTATCGGTAAGAATACTGAGTATATTGTTATTGTCTTCCTTCTTCAATGTACCATAATACCTTACCGGGTAATTATTCTTTATTATTTTTCTTATTCCGGCTGTAATGGTGGTGAGGAAAAGGTTACCAAAGTTATCTTCCTCTATCTTTGCAATAGTGCTCTTTCCCCCAACCGGCTCGTTCTGGTAGTTCACCATTTCGGCACCCAAAGCAAAGTTTACCATATCAAACTCATATAAGTGCTGGTTAATGCCGATAAGCGTTTTGTTCTGCCAGGGTAAAATGATACAGCGGCCAATAGGGTGGTCGTCTTTACCCTTTATGATTATTGCCTTACTGGTTTTTGTAATAAAATTGTACAGGTGCAGGGTATTGTTTGTAATATAGTCGAAGTACAATACTTCGTGGCCCGATGTCATTCGTAAAAAAAACGCTGATATTGCCTGGATGGGGGCCGATCGGGCAATTAGTTGTTTCTTCTTAAGGTCCCAGCAATACAGTTTCTCCTTTATTCCGATAGTAATCTTATGATCAATGATATTGCTGCTGAATGCCGGCCTGAAGTCGGTATTGGATGCGTAATCGGGAAGGCCTGTTCTGGTATTGCTGTTTACTGTAAAGTTCTGAAGGTTAATGCCCGTGATGTTTCCTTCTACTGTATAAAAATATACAACCTGTTCATCTTCGCCGATGAACTGTGCCGTTTTTTTTGAGCCGGTGTATGAATATACCTGTACAAACCTGTTTCCGTTTATCTCATATTTGCTGATGCCCAAAGCATGGCTGATGAGAAGGTCGCCATTGCTGCAACGTAAGAACCTGACAAATTTATCATCGGGAAGGCCGGGTTGTACAGGAATCGTGGTAAACTCCCGGCCGTCAAATTTCTGTATCCCGTTCGGAAAACTTATCCAGCAAAAATTGTTGCTGTCATAAGCAACGTCTCCTATGGTGCTTTGCAACAGGCCCTCGTTCACATTGTAGCTGAATGTATTATACCGGGTAATGCTTTGAGCTCCGGCTCCCGTTGCAGTTAAAAGGATAATGATACAACCGTATATCAGCGACTTTACTTTCAACCCTGGATGTTTTTCTCAAATTACGCTATGCGCATTGATTAAGTAAATAATCCAAAAGGATTATTTGAAGCCTTTTTGCCAGAAGATACTTTTAGTACCCATTTATCACCAACTAACTGGTATGAAAAAGATCTTTTTTTCTGTTGTTTTAACAATAGCCGTACCGTTTTTTTTGTTCGGGCAATCTGCCGAAACAGAACCCAACAACGGCTATTCTACCGCTAACCTGATAGCAGCAAACGTTGAACGGACCGCAAGTTTAGACGGAATAGATACGGTAGACTATCACAAACTGAATTTTACCGCAAACGCCAACCTGCTCGTAACGATAGAAGCAACCAATACAGGCAGCAACGGTGCACAGAGCCTGCAATTGAGAATGTACAATACCCTGCGCATTAGCGGGCAGTACGTAGGTGTTTTTTACCTGACAAATTATATGGTGAATCAGGGGGCAACGGCATCGATCAGTTTTACTCTTTGTGGTAAGGCCATTGATAGTTTTTACTTCGTATTTAAAAGCCTGGGAGAATTTGATTACAGTTTTACCTGGAATATGGTAAACGCTTATCCCAACGATGGCTCAAATAACAATACAGCAGCAACAGCAACCCCTTTTACTTATAATATTGAAAAGCCGGCCAGTTTAAAGTATGAGTTCTGGGGCAGCCAGAACTTCGATACTACCGACTATTTCTCTTCTATGTTACCTGCCGGAAACTATAACAATATTTACCTGAACATAGAGGCACAGAATAACAGTTGCAGCAATAATAAATGGATAAGTTATGCCTGTTATAAGAACGGGAACCCAGTCGCTTTTGATTCGGGTTATGTGGGCAACAATCCTTCGGTGAACTCTTACCAGCACGTGTTTTCCAGCATTCCGCTGAGCAATATGCAGGCGGGAGATGTATTGCTTGTAAAGTTCAAGGCCAGTGGAGCATTTGGATACCAGTTCAAATACAGCCTGCTTGATGAATTTGCCCCCGACGTTGAGGATAATTGCTGTTACTATAACGCAATCCCCCTTTTCGAAAATATTCCAAAGAGCGGGAATGTAGGTACGTACGATTACAATGGTGATGTGCATATTGATGAGTACGATACCTACCAGATCATTTTACCGCACGATGGGGCATTCAACCTGATCGTAAAAGCAAGAAATGATGAATGCACAGAATGGAATTATGTTTTGACTGCTGATATTCTGGATAAATACGGTGATTACCTGTATGATTCAGACCTGATCTACTGGGAAAATTATCCTGCCTGCGGTATCATAAAAACAGACACGTTTAAGTTCAGGGCATTCTTTGCAGATACGTTTTACCTGAGGTTACATACGAATTACAGTGATTACTACGGAAAAGTAAGCTATAACATCAGGTATCAAAGGGTGGATAGTACCGGTGGAGATGCAAATGAATCATTCAATAACCCCGTCTCAACCGTAATACCGATTGCTGAGGGGGTGGTCAAAAAAGGCCATGTAAGATTTACAAAAGATAGCGAAATGGACGATGCGCTGGATATTTACAAAATAACCATGCCCGCAGATGGCAGCATTACCGTTTATTTAAAGGCCACTTACCGCGGTAGTTATGCCGGAACAAACAACAGCAGCAGCAACCGGCTGGCATTCATCACAAACGGCTTTGCTGATTACACTCCTTCCAACCCCCCCGTTACCGGTTTTACTCCCGATGCCGTATATCTCGACACGTTCCTAATTTGCGGACTGGGTGCAGGAGACATTGTTTTTACCCTGGGCTCGTCGGGCCTTCCTTATGAATACGAGGTAAGGTATCAGCTCACAGATACCAGCAGCCTTGATAATGATACGGAGCCAAATAACAGTTTTGCCGAAGCAACCACAGTAGCCGGCGGGGTACTAAAGAAAGGACACATAAATTATATAGGACCCAATGTTGTTACAGATACCTACGATTATTATAAATTCATTTATACCAAAAGCGACAGCCTGAAAATTCCCATGCAGGCAACCAATACCAGTTGTGAGAATAATAAGAATATCAGGTTCAGGGCTTATAATAAAAACCAGGCCCAGATCGCTACAAGGCTCATTGCAAATAACAGCAATATTGCTGCAGGACAAACGGTTTATGATACACTCAAACTTTTCATAACAGCCCCCGATACTATTTATTTAAGATTGGAAGCCACCGATGCATTTAAATATGAGTTTAGCAGCAACCTGCGCCTGCCGGTCATAACAGGTGATACGGCAGTTTGTTATGGAACAGAAATTTATACCGCTACAAATGTTGGCAACACAGCTTCAGCTTATAACTGGAGCCTTCCTGCCGGTGGCGGCTCTTTGACTTTTGTGGACAGTGTTGCTACCGTAACATGGATCGGAACCGGAAATCGATCAGTGCAACTTTATTTATCTAATGCCCTTGGAAATTCGCAGGCCAAAACACTGAATGTAATTGTTGATTCTGCCGTAACCACACAAGCCCCGGTCATAAGCAATTTTGCCCGTACACTTACTGCAAGCACCCGGCCTGCAGGAACGTATGTACAATGGTACAGGAATGGTTCAGCAATAACAAATGCCACTGATACTGTTTATTATGCAGCACTGGCAGGAAGTTACACCGCTAAGTTCATGAATAATTGCGGAGCCGGCCCTGTTTCCAATACTTACAGTTTCCCCGCCGATGCCCTCGCACAAACCATTGCGTTTCCGCATACGCCCAACCAAAGTATGGCGCCGGCTTTAAAGATTAAATTGCCTGCAACATCCAGTTCAGGGCTGCCGGTATTTTATACCCGCATCAGCGGACCAGGCACGGTAATACAGGATAGCTTGTCTATTACCGGCGTGGGTACCATCATTGTAAAAGCCATGCAGCCCGGCGATGATGTGTATAGCGCAGCAGTATCAAAGAATGATACCGTCATTGTTATAAAAGGCAACCAGCTGATTGGCTTCCCCGTCATTCCCGACAGGATGTACCGAAACGGCAACTTCACCATCAACCCAACTTCTTCTGTTGGTCTCACTATTAGCAAAAGCATTGTTTCCGGCAACGCCAGCATCAGCGGAAGCACTGTTATTGTAACAGGCGCCGGCAACATAACCGTAAGGGCTTCGCAGGCGGGCAATGCAAATTACAATGCAGCAGTGCCGGTTGACCGAACTTTCTGTGTTGGGATAGATACATTGTCTGCCATTGTTGGCGCCACTACTGCATGCCTGGGAACCTATACATATACCGTACAAAAAATACCCGGAGCCAATTATGTATGGACCCTTAGCGGCGGCGGCACCATAACCACAAACAACGACACCGCTTTTGTAACCTGGCAAAATACCGGCACACATACATTAAAAGTAAAAGCAAACAGCAGCTGCAATGCAACCTATAGTTATGAGCCGCAAAAAACGATCGCTATAAATAATGTGATCCCTACGCCCGTAACGTTTATGTTGCCTGCCAATAATGCACAAGGCCAATCATTACCCCTTACGCTATCCTGGATACCCGGTGATTATACCGAGAAATACGACCTGTATGTATGGGACAGCGCAACTGCACAGCCGGTCACTCCATACAAATCAAATATAACCGGCTTGTCTTACACCATTCCGCAATCGGCCTTTACCTATAATACTACTTACAAATGGAGGTTGGTTTCAAAGAACCCCTGCAACCAGGTAAGTGGCCCCATTCAAACCTTTCGCCTTATTCCCCTACCCGACCTGGAAGTAACCAGTGTGGTGGCACCCACATCGGCCATATCCGGACAAACAATAACCGTTAGCTGGACTGTTAAAAACACCGGGCCCGGTAACACAGCAACCGGCGGCGTTTGGAAAGATGCTGTTTACCTCAGTTTCGACACGCTGCCCAATTTTACAATTGCACCGGAGATCACACCTTATGTATGGGCCTTAACCAATTTCCCGGTAAGGGCATTGTTGCTGGGTACAAAAACAAACGTATCGGCACTGCAATCCGGCCAGCAATACACCAATTCAATAAACTTTACCATCCCTATTAATTATAGCTTACCCCTGTATGCCTACGTAATAACAAACAGCGGAACTTACAGCAATGCTATCATAGAAGTAACCAGGGTTAATGATACAACCCATACAGCAAACCCTATAAACATTACACTGGCTCCTACGCCCGATTTAAGGGTGGATTCTATGTTTACTGCCGCCTCTACCTTCAGCGGCAGTACGGTTAATGTATCATATAAAGTGAAGAATTACGGATCTCTCACCCCGGCAGGAACAAGCTGGCAGGATGTTGCTTATTTATCGCAGAGCACTTTGTTTGATTCGTCCACAGCTATTAAACTGAATCGCCCGAAGACCAATAATTCATATTATCCCAACACCTCGTTTGCCGGTACAACCATAAACACACAACTGCAGAACGACAGCGTCTATTACCGAAATTTTGAAGTGGTGATACCCAACTACATCTTCGGCACCTGGTTCCTGCATATAAAAACAAACAACAACGGCACCCTGTATGAAGGACCGGCATTTAATAATAATACCAACAACAATCCCATACAGGTTTATCTTACCCCTACACCAAAACTTACCGTTAATTCTGTAACACTGCCGGTAACACAAGCGAGCATAACACAACCCATTGGCTTAAACTGGAATATCTACAACGATGGCTTCCGGGATAATATAGAAAAGAACCGGGGCCATTATATCAGCATGAGCAGTTGCCAGGTTGCATGCCCTCCGGGCAGTCCTTCTAACAGCATTTGCTATGGCCCATCGGTAATAAGAGACAGCATTGCTTTTGGCAGCAGTTACTGGATCGACAGGGTTTACCTGAGTGCCGATTCCTCAGGTTTAAATCTTTCTGCGGCCGTACTTTTAAAAGAAACCACCCACGGCACCCGGTATTCAGGTTTATATATAGACAGGGACCCGGACTATATCAGTTGCCCGGCCGTTGTTAGCGGAAATATAAATGTTACCAATATCATTAACCCGGGTTCTGATTTTCCTGCCGTTGCCAACTTCAACATTCCATCCAACCTGCAGGCAGGAACCTATTATATATATGTATGGGCAAATGCCGCCAAAGACGTATTCGAATATCCCGGCACGCCACAAATAAAACGAACAGGCGCCATAACCATTCAAAGGCCTGATGCCGTAGTGACTTCTATTTCCTCTCCGGCGAATGCCGTAGCCGGCCAGCAGATCGCCATCGGGTACAGTATCACCAACAATGGACCCGGCGCTGTTTTCAATCATATACGAAGAGACAGCATCTATGTAAGTACCAGTGCTGTGTTTAACGCATCTGCAGTTTTAATAGGCACGAACATATTTACAGAAGACCTTCCGGTTGGTACGGCGGTGCCTCACTCATTCAACTATACATTGCATCCTTCGCAAAGCGGCACCCGGTATTTTTATGTGCGTACAAATACCGATTCGGCATTCAGGGAAACAAACTATTCAAATAATATCAGCGCCGCTTCGGCAACTTTATTTGCGCCTGCATCACCGGTTGACCTGTTTGTGTCTTCCATCCAGGCAACAGATACCGTTGTTACTGTATTCCCGTCAAACATCAGCTACACGGTTGTTAATAATGGCAGCGGTGCAGCCAGCGGAACCTGGATAGACAGCCTCTTTGTAAGCTGCAACAGTGTGTATAGCCAGTCAACCGCTTTTTATATCGGTAAAAAACAACAAACAAGAACCATAGCCGCAGGTGCAAGCGTTACAGATACATTCAATACCGGCATTCCCTTCACCCATAACATCAACAGTTGTTTTGCTCAATACAATTTCAACAACGGCTACTTCTTCATTAAAACAAATGCCAATGGAGGTGTGTACGAAGGCGCCAATGCAAATAATAACACAAGCGGCAGCGGAGTAAAGGTTTTAGACAACCCACTGGTAGATCATATCATCACACAGGTTACCGGAGCTGATTCTGCAACAGTTGGACACCCCTACACTGTTGCCTGGACCGTAAAGAACATCGGCCGTAACCCGGTCATAGAGTACGACTCCAGGTGGGATTCCATATATGTTTCGGTTGACTCTGTACTGAACAGCAACGCTGCAGGGGCAGGGCGGCTTAAATGGACCAATAAACTGAATCATGATCAGACAAAGGCGCTGAATGAACTGTTTTATTTTACCAATGTTCCTTCCGGTTATTATTACATTCTTGTAAAAGACAATGCCACTAACCAGATTGCCGCAGAAAAAAATCATACCAATAATGTGAACCTGATACGGGATAACAATGGCGCCGCAAAGAAAATATGGGTAACAAGGCCGTTGCTTCCCGACCTGACAGATTCGGTTCTTTCTGCCCCATCTGCCATCGCCACCGGGCAACCGGCAACAATCATTCACCGTATTACAAACAACGGTGCCAGTATCACCTATCCCGGTTCATTCGTTCACCGGATAAGGCTCACAAACGATCCTGCCGGAGGCACTACCTATGCCAGCCTGTCGGGCAAAGTGTTAAATACAGTAGTGCAGCCCGGCCAGCATATTGATGATACCGTACAGGTATTGATACCGGCGAACCTGGCACCCAGGATATACACCCTGTATTCGCACACAGATTCCGACGGAGGAGTTGCTGAAACAGATGAAACAAACAATGTTGGAATATCCTTTATAAATATTTACCGTCCCGATCCATCAGATCTTATCGTATTTAATGCAACCACACCCGATACCGTTATGCTGGGTTACAAGATGGACTCTGCCCGCTGGGTAATAAAAAATAATTCAGGCACAGCGGCATCCGGTTATTCTTCTGACGGCATCTACCTGTCGCCGTCAAACAGTTTCGACAGTTCGGCAACGCTTATCGGTATCAAGACCCGGAACCTGAACATGCCGGCGCTTGACTCCGATACGCTGGCTCATGCTCCATTGGTAACAGATGTTACTGAAGGAAACTACAACCTGTTCATACGCACCGATCTTTTAGACCAGATACCGGAAACAGATGAAACAAACAATACCGCGGTTTCGGCCGGGCAGGTGTACGTGAAAGTGAAAGAACTGGTACTGGCGGTTGTGGAGAACAATACCCTGGCAACAGATCAACGGTTTTACAAACTCATTGTTCCGGATTCGCTGAACGGCGCCACCATTTCTGTAAAGCTTACAACAGGCGATTCGCTCACCCGGGTAAACCAGATGTTCATTGGTAAAGGTTATGTGCCAACAGCGGCTCATTTTGATTATACCTATCCAACAGCCAACTACGGCAACCAGGATATAGTGATGGCTTATACAACAGCAGGCACATATTATATCATGATCCGCAGTATCAATCCCGGAACAGTGATACAGAATATCAGTCTGCTTGCTAGGAAGCTGCCGTTTGAAATAACCAGTGTTCATACTAATTCAGGAGGCAATATCGGAAACGTAACCATTAAGATCAATGGAGCTTTATTTACTCCGGGCATGATCGCTAAACTGAACAGGCCCGGAACAGAGATCGTTGCATCTGCTGTTTATTTTACCAATACCACGTTAGTGTACGCAACCTTTAACCTGCAGGGCAAGCCATTGGGTATTTATGATGTTATACTCAGCAAGGCCGATACGGCTTTTGCGGTGCTGGCCAATGGTTTCTCTGTAGTGCCGGCAAATAACGGCGGGCTTATTACCGGAGGCGGAAATAATACCGGAAGCGGGAATGGTAATGCCCCTGGCTGCGATCCCGGCGCTGCCAGCGGACTTAACTCCCAATTGGTGATAGAACTGCTGGTTCCGCAATATGTGATGCGTGGCTGGCCATTCAACATCCAGATCAATTATAACAACCCAACCAATTATGATATACCGGTGCAGGTACGCACTTTGTATGCAGAAGACATCATTAAGATAGCCTATACAAAACAGGCACTTGAAAATAATGGCGGCGTTCAATCGCTTACCATGGAATTAACTGAGCAGGGCGGACCGCCGGGAATAATAAGGGCCGGGGGAAGCGGTACCATTTTCATTTATGGCAAATCAAAAAACAATGTGGAGCCGCATACGATAACCCTTTTCCGGTTACAATAGAAACACAAATAAAAAAACCAATTATTATTATACTTTTTCAACGTGGTCAGATATGAAAAGAATTAAAAAATATTTACTGCTCATTGGTTTTTGGGGATGCTTATCCGGTGCAGAAGCCCAAAACCTGAACACGCCCAATAAAAAAGGTCCGCTGGGCACCCAGGTGAATACCATCAGCGGAAACCTGTTCATCCCGCGTACAGACTTTGCAGTAACGGCAAGAGGGTTTAACATTACTATTCGGTTTTTCTACAACAGTTACCTGTTGAATGAAGATGTTGGTTTTGGAAAAGGCTGGAGTTTCAACTATGGCATTCAATACAAAACAGATTCAACGGGCAGCCGCACCATCCGCTGGGGAGATGGCCGGGAAGACACCTATGATTCTGTTGCCGGTGGATACAGACCCCCGCTTGGCTTTTACAGCAAGCTGATTCAATACCAGCCCGGCAAATACCGGCTAACGGATACCGACAGCACCACTTTCTTCTTTGATAATGCTGTTCACAAAAAAATAACCCGGTTGCAGGACCCTAATGGAAACTTCATCAACTTTATATATACCGACAGCCTGCTGCAGTCGCTTACCAATGCCGATGGTCAGTCCGTCTCATTCACTTACAACGCAGCAGGAAGGATGGCCACTATTACAGATGCAATGGCCTCCCCTTCCAGAACCTATACATATTCCTACGATCTTACCGGCAACCTGGTGGAAGTAAAAGATCCGCTAAACGGAAAAAGTAAATATACTTACCTGCTCAATGGCCCCATGAAAACCATCAGCGACAAAAATGATAATAAGGTTGACATCATCTATTATCCCGGCTATGCCACCCGGGAGCTGGTTGGTTGTAATAAGCGGCTTAGTTTTTCGTACGACAGTCTTAATAAAAGAACGGTTATCACCGATCATTTCGACAACGGCGGCGCTAACCAGGTAACCACTTATACCTATCAGAAAAACGAAAACCTTGGCTGGATCACTTCGGTATCGGGCAACTGCTGCGGGTATAATATTCTTTATGAACATGATGCCGATGGCAACCGCACAAAAATGACCGATGCCAACGGACAGGTTTATAAATATACCTATGATACCAACGGAAACCTGCTTACCATTACCGATCCACTGAGCCAGGTAAGCACCTATACCTATTCAGCAAACTATAACCGGATAACCAGCTTCCGCGACAAAAAAGGCTTTACATATACGCTCACCTACGATACCCATGGTAACCTCACACAGATAACCGCCCCCGGCAATAATATTTATACCGCAACGTATAATGCCAAGGGCGATATCATCAGCAGTACCGATCCAAAGGGAAACATTTTTACCTACAACTACGATGCGTATGGCAACCCGGTTAATGTAACCGGGCCAAATGGTTATAACGCCACGCTTTCTTTTGATGCAAGGGGAAACCTGCTGGCCTATACCGATGCAAGGGGCAATGGTTCAGTTGCTGAATACGATATTTTAGACCGGCTAAAGAAAATAACCGACCCTATCAATAATCATCTGCAGTTTACCTATGATGCAAACGGCAATATGGTTTTGGCGATCAACAAGAATAACGAAATAAGTACCCTCAACTACGATGCCAGCGACAGGCCTGTGAAAATGACCGGGCCAACCGGTAACCAGGTATTTCTGAGTTATGACGCCATGGACAATATCACCCGTATTAAAAATGAGCTGGGTAATGAAACCAAAATGACCTACGATACCCGTAACCGCCTCAGCTCAACAAAAGACCCGCAGAACAACAGCCGGGGTATGAGCTACGATGCACACGGCAATATCACCAGCGTAAGTTTGCCCAATGGCCAAACCATCAGTTACAGCTACGATGCACTCAACCGGATTAAATCGGTAAGCGACGCCACCGGCCCGATCGCTTCTGTTACCTACGATAAAAACGGAAATGTTACCAGCTATACCAACGGTACAGGCGCAACGGTTTCTGCCGGCTACGACAGTCTCAACCGGCTTAAGCAGGTAACAGATGCCTTAGGCAACAGTACAACATACAGCTACGACAAAAACAGTAATGTTACTTCAGTGACCGACCGCAATGGCTTTACGAGTTTTCTTACATACGACAGCCTTAACCGTGTAAAAACCTATACCGATAAGAACGGCTTTGTAACAACCATCGGGTACGATGCCATGGGTAATATTGTTTCGCTGAAAGACCAGAACAACAATACAACCACCTACACCTATGATAACCTGAACAGGAGAAAAACAATGACCTACCCCAATGGAACTTTCAATGAGCTTACGTATGATAACGAGGGAAAGGTTATTTCAAAAAGACTTACGGATGGAAGCATTATTAATTTCCTGTACGATACGCTGAACAGGATCGTAGCCCGCCAGTTACCGGGTGGCGAAACCTACACATACAGTTACGATGCACTGGGCAGGGTTCTCTCTGCCGGCAACAGCGCCGGTACCGTTACGCTTACTTACGATGCACTCAACCGCATCACATCGGAAACATTCGATGGCAGAACGGTAGGTTATCAATACGATATTTCTGGCCGCACCCAAACAACCATCTACCCCAGCGGTGATACAGTAAAGAAACTATACGATTCCCGCAACCGGCTCATTAAGCTATCGAAGAACAGCACCGTACTGGTTGAGTATATATATAACAACGCCAACCAGCTTACCTCAAAAACTTTTGCAAACGGGGTAGTAAGCAATATGCAGTACGATTTTGCAAACCGGCTCAGTTCTATCTCTACTGCAAATGGTGTTATTCAGAATACTTCCTTCACCTATGATAAAGAGATGAACAAGACCGCCGTTATCCGGCACAACAACCCTGCTTTGTCTGAACAGTTCAGTTACGACAATGGTTACCGCCTTACCAATTATAAACGGGGAGTGATCGGCGGCAGTCCAACCATACAAAACACGTACAGCTATGATGCGGTAGGTAACCGTACCGGCGCCAACCTCAACGGAAGCAGTCTCACGTATTCAACCAACAACCTTAACCAGCTTACCGGCATAAGCGGTGCACAGAATTATACGTTTACACACGATGGTCGTGGCAATCTTACATTCGATGGGATCTTTTATAAATCATACGATGCCGAAGGCCGCCTGCTTAGCGACTCTTCTTCACCAACCAGTGTTATTCATTATACCTACGATGCCTTTAACCGCCGGGTGATAAAAAACAGCAATGGCATCGCCTTAAAATATGGGTACAGCGGCCTGTCGCAGATAGAAGAGCGTGATGCCGGCAATGCCTTACTCAACAGCACCGTGTTCACCGGATTTTTATCGCCGGTGGTGAATGATAAAGGCGGCAGTCGTTTTTATTTTCATCAGAATGAATTGAATTCGGTAGAAGCCATTACAAAAAGCAACGGCGGCCTGGCCGAGCAATACCGCTATGATGTGTATGGAAAACCTTCCCGGTACGATAGCCTGAACAATCCCCTGCCCGCTTCCATTGCCGGCAACCGCTTCGGTTTTACCGGGCAGGAATACGACAGTGCTTCTGGCAGTTATCGTTTTTTCTTCCGCAACTACTCGCCGGAAACCGGCGTGTTCAACCAACGGGACCTGATTGAATATGGCGATGGGATGGGTATGTATCAATACGTGGGTAATAACCCGGCGAATGGGGTTGATGTGTTTGGGCTGGAAGAGGAGGAAGAAGTGACCATCGAAGAAATATTTGGTAGAGATCCCTGCTATCATGACAGCAGAAAAAAAAGACTGATCACCCAGTCGCTGGCAAAAATGGAACTTTCAAATGCGATAGGTAACGCCGAGGAAAGTAAAGCATCTATTGATAATATTCCCTACGGAATTGGAGCGATAAATCGCTTTTTCGGAGGAGGATGGATCCAGTATGGCAGAAATTCTGACAGTAGATTTTATAATGGTGAACTTTCTCCTAGTCAAATGGTGGGGGGAAATGAATTCTATTTTAAAGGCCAGACCATGAATAGCTGGGAATTGAATTACTACTTTACCAATTCGTCTCTTGCTGAAGGGGGTTTCAGCCACGGAAATTCACAATTCGTAACCGGGGTATGGAATGATACAAAGGCATATGCAGTAGGCTGGAATCCTTGGTGGGCGAATGGTGCAGCAAAAAGATTGGACGAAGTTTATTTAAAACAGGATATGGCCGAAGATGCTTTTTTTGACCGAATGAATGGCGAGATCAACAATGTACCGGCCCTTAGCAAGGAAATGGATTTCAAAGAAGTCGGCGGATTTGGTGCATTTTACCCGGTCATTGATCCTCAAACCGGGGAGATCAGCAGGGAGTTTTTCCTGTTCCATAAAATAAAACGAAGCAGGGTAGAGTCGCTTAGGAAATTTATTAAAATAAACTGCCTGGACGACGATGGCGGCGGTTCCCGCAGACCTAATCCCCAATACTGGATAGACCTGCTTGGTTTAACCGAGATCCTCAGCGCTCATGACCCCAACGCCATCATTGGCCCTGCCGGCCAGCCTGATGTTCACTGGGTGAGTGTAAAAGACCGTATGCCTTACACCATCCTGTACGAAAATGCACCGGTGGCAACTGCACCCGCAAAATACGTACGCATCACCACGCCCATTGAACCAAAACAGGATGCCGGTTCTTTCCTGCTTGGCGACTTTGGTTTCAACAGTACCACGTTCAGCATACCGCCGAATACCTCTTCTTATTACAACCGGCTGGATGTACGGGATTCGCTTGGACTGTTTGTTGACATCACCGCCGGCTACGATCCAGTGAACAACGCGGCATTCTGGGAATTTCAATCCATTGACCCCATCACCCTGATGCCTCCTGCTGATCCCCTGAAAGGGTTCCTGTTATTACAAGACAGCAATTCACTGGTTAACGGGCATGGCTTTGTAACCTTCAGCATCAAGCCAAAACAAAATTCTCTTACGCTGGATACCATCGGCGCCAGGGCTGCAATTGTGTTTGATGAAAACGATACCATTCCCACAAATATCTATACCAATACCATCGATGCATTTGCACCAACCAGTCATATGAATACTATTTCTGCCACCACCAATCCCATCACACTCAGCTGGAGCGGTACTGATGATGCCGGTGGCTGCGGAATAGATTATTATAGTATTTATATTTCAACAGACGGGGTTAATTATACCCTGTTCATACCAAGGATCAGCCGCACCGATACAAGTTTCAGCCTGCCGCCCGATTCAACCTATTGTTTCTTTGTACTGGCAACAGACCGGGTTGGTAATAAAGAAACGCTGAGGCCCGGAGAAATAAAATGTACGTATGTAGGTCCGCCATTGCCGGTAACCTGGTTATACTTTAAAGGAAAAACGGTTGCAAAAGATAATATACTCGATTGGGCTACCGCCAATGAGCAAAACAGTAAACAGTTTGAAGTGGAACGCAGCCTGAATGCAACTGATTATACCCGTATTGGCATTATAAATGCAGCAGGCAACAGCAGCCAAACGAATACCTATCAATACACCGATCACCGTATCGACAGGCTGAACAGTGAATATATGTTCTACCGGTTAAAACAGATCGATATCGACGGCAGGTTTAAATACAGTAACGTGGTGCGGCTGAGGTATAATGATAAAGGATCGGGCAATACTGTTGTTTATCCCAATCCAACACCAGGTTCCATTACCATACTGGTTGGCAGTAATGCCCTGGTCGGAACCGTTGCTGCTCTTTACGACATCAACGGAAGATTGCTGGAGAATATAAAGATCAGCAGCAACAGCCAGCAGGTTGACCTGGGTAAATACGTGAACGGTATTTACTTTATCAGGCTAAGCAATAAAGAGGTTTTAAGGATAATAAAACAATAACAGGTTTAATTTTTAACAGATGCATAAGAAAGACCTGCTGATCATACTGGTACTTGTTGCATTGATCGTTTTCGGGTAAAGAATCCATCCTCACCAGGGCTGATTTTGATACCTTTGCTTTATGGCAGTACTTAACATCGAATTCAAGGCCTCCAGCAGTAAACTTACTGAGCTGGAGGCCTTGCTGCAGCAATACCATCCCTTATTTATTGGAGAAGATCACCAGGCAGATACTTATTTCAATGTGCCGGCCGGCCGGCTAAAACTACGGGAAGGAAATATAGAAAACGCATTGATCCATTATGAACGGGAAGACTGCCCCGGCGCCAAAGTCAGCCATGTTCTGTTGTATCATCACAAGCCTGATAAGGCGTTAAAGGATATACTCATTAAAACACTGGGGATAAAAGCTGTGGTGGATAAACGGCGCCGGATCTATTTCATCAACAACGTAAAATTTCATTTCGACACCGTGGACGGACTGGGAACTTATGTGGAAGTAGAAGCCATTGATAAAGACGGAACCATCGGCAAAGAAAAACTTCAGGCTCAGTGTGATCAGTATGCGGCGCTGTTTGGTATTAAAGCAGAAGATTATTGTTCGGTCTCTTATAGTGATATGATTTTGGAAAAAGCATTGTAAACTTTTTACCACAGATTTACACAGATTGTTTTCACAGATGGCCAATGAATCTGTGTGCTGATCTGTGACCATCTGTGGTTTAAACATATCTTTGCCGCATGGCAGAAGATTTAACGATCATACAAGGCAGTAAAGCAGAAATTTACCAATCCCTCATTCCTCAAATAAAAGGATTGCTTGGCGGCGAACCCGACCTTGTTGCCAACCTGGCCAATGTTTCCGCAGCATTAAAAGAACAGTTTGGCTGGCTATGGGTAGGTTTTTATTTAGTAAAACCCTCCGCCTCTTCCCCGGATGAAGAATTGGTGCTTGGTCCATTCCAGGGGCCGGCTGCCTGCACAAGAATAAAAAAAGGAAGGGGCGTTTGCGGAACATCCTGGCAAAAAGCAGAAACATTGATTGTTGATGATGTAGAAAAATTTCCGGGACATATTGCCTGCAGTAGCTTATCCAGGTCAGAGATCGTGGTGCCTATTATCCGCAATAATATAGTGATCGGCGTACTGGATATTGACAGCGAATCGCTGGCTCAATTCGATGAAACAGATAAGAAGTATTTAGAAGAGATCATTGACGTAATAGATTTTAGCTGAGAGTACAAGTAATAAAAAGAGTTGTTAGCTCTTTTTATTACTTTTTTTCTCCTTTACTCTCTTAGCCTTTTTATCATCAGGAGTTTCGGGCACATTATCCTTCCATCCCCATAAATACCTGCAGGCATAGGTCCGGTAGGGGCTCCATTTTTTTGAAACAGCCAGCATTTTTTCCTTCATTGCTTTTTTATCTTCGGCATCTATCTTATACAGTTTGCAGATAGCCTGTTGAATGCCCAGGTCATCCAGCGCAAACACATCTTCCCTTCCCAGAGTGAACATCAGCACCATTTCAACGGTCCATTGCCCCACCCCTTTTATTTGCGTAAGGTATTTGATCACTTCCTCATTACTCATGCTTTGCAACGTTGCATCGGTGATCTTTTCTTCTATGAAGAAGCGACACACATTCAGTACATAGTTGGACTTGGCATTGCTGAGCCCGATGCCCCTTAATGTTTCAAAAGGCGTTTCTGCGATCTGCGCTGCTTTGGGTTCTTTGCCGTTGTACAGATCCAGGAAACGGCGATGAAACACATCGGCTACTTTGGTGCTCAGTTGCTGGCTCATGATGGAGTAGCAGAGATGCAGGTATACCCTTTGTTTCTTTACAAGAACAAAAGGCTGCTGCAGGTCAATTATCTTTTTAAGTTTTTTGTCTCTGGAGAGGTGGGCAATATGCTGCATCCGGATAATTTTCCCCAATATCTGCATTTTTTAAACAGCGGCATCAGGTATCGGCCCATTGTTTAAAATCAGCCACCCGTTCCCGGCTGATGACCATGTCATCAGACGGAGCCACCCCTTTCAGTTGTAGTTTTAGCCGGTTATTATGGTAGGGTTTTATTTGTTCTATTACATCGGCATGGATAATGATCTTGCGGTTAAGCCTGAAAAAATCCCTGGGATTCAGTTCGCTCTCCAGTTTTTCCATCGTACTGTTTATTACAAAACGGTTACCCTCCCTGTCGATTAAATAAACAATTTTATTGTCCGCGGCAAAGTAGGCTACATCGGCAGACAAGATAAAGAAAAGCCGTTGTCCTACTTTGGCTAAAAACCGGTTTCGGTAATTGCCCGGGCTGTTGTCTTTTACCTGCTCCACCAGCAGACCGTAGTTTTTTGGTATAAAAATATCGGACAGCCTTTTGTATTTATTGAGTGCGGCGGCAAGCGCTTCTTCGGTAACGGGTTTCAATATATAATCAATGCTGAAAAGCTTAAAAGCATCCACCGCATAGTTTTCATAGGCTGTAATGAAGATGACAGGTTTTTGTGTTTGCGTGCGTCTGAATATTTCAAAACTCTCCCCGTCCGACAGGTGAATATCGAGCAGTATAATGTCTGGGTGCGGTTTTGTATTTAACCAATTCACCGTTTCTTCCACACTTTCGAGGCAGCCGGCAATATGAATAGAGGAATCGTAAGCGCTGATCAGCGCCTGCAGACGTTCCTGGGCAAGCTGTTCATCTTCCACAATTAAAATTTGCATATGCCTTTTAGTTTAAACTCAGCAAGGGTAATGTAACGGTAAAGGATTTATCGTCTTTACACACTTCCACATTACGGCCGCTCACCAGCCAGTATCGCTTAATGATATTATTAAGCCCTATTTTGGTTGAATTGTCGACCGAATCCCGCAGTTGCAGGTTATTGGACACAACAATTGTATCGTTTCCGTTTGCATGTACCTGTATGTGCAGCGGACGGTTTCTGCTTACTACATTATGCTTAATGGCATTTTCTATCAGCATCTGGATGGAGGCCGGTATGATATAAAAATTTTCCCGGTCAGCCGGTATGTCAACCGAAATATTCAGCCCTTCCGCAAATCTTTTTTTCAGCAAAAAAATATAGGGTTTGATATAATCCATTTCGGTTTTAATGTTCACCAGTTCCTTATCGTGATTGGTGAGTATATACCGGAACACCTTACTGAACTCTTCGATAAACCGGTTGGCTTCATCCGTATTTTTCATCACCAGGGCGGAGAGCACATTGAGGTTATTGAATAAAAAATGCGGATTGATCTGGCTTTTCACCAGTTGCAGCTCTGCCTGTGCCGACATCCGTTTGAGTTCTTCCGCTTCCATCCATGTTGTTTTATATTCCGTGAAGTAATATTTGATGGCATTGAGCAGGTGAAAAAGCAGGTTTGCCAGCCATGCATAGATGAGATTCAGCTTCAGCGGTACGATTGTTTCTGTAAGGGTATGATCGTGCAGCACCATGCTTACAAAAAAAACAATGGCGGTGGTAAGGATGGTTGTAAGCACTGCTGCAACGGCAAAGAAGAAGCCAAGGGCCTTTATCTTGTTTTTCTGCCGGTGAATGATCCCGGTAAACAATGGTTCCATCAGCCGGCTGCTTTCCCAGATACTTCCCGTTATTAACGCGATGGTGCCGAATGCATAATACCACTCAATAGCGATATCAAAGTAGGTGTATACCTCACACAATACTGTGTTCAGGTAGGTATACATGGTTAACCCAAGGATGAACAGGTGTCTGTACTTGTGTGAAAACATAACAGTGGCTTATAGTAAAACATCAACGGTGAAAAGGGAAAATTGTTCACCGTTGATGTTAATACGCATAGACAAAACCTAGGGTAACAGAACACGGTCAATGGCATGCACCACTCCGTTGCGGCACATGATATTGGTGGCCACAATATTGGAACGGTTGCCGGCATTTCCGTTACCGGTAATGGATGGCCCGCCGCCGGCTGCAAGATTAACGGTGGTATTTCCGCCGGCCAGCATTGGCAGGCTTCCGTTTGACAGGTCGGACGAAAAGGCCCTTCCACCCACTACATGGTAGCGCAATACAGCCAGCAGTGTTCCCACAGGAATATTATTAATATCGTTAGTTCCCAAGGCACCCAACAGTTGTGTAAATGCAGCATTGGTAGGTGCAAACACCGTAATGGTTGCATTACTTAATGTACTGATAAGATTAGGGTCTCCGCCCGGGGCGTTATTGGCTCTTACAATGGCTTTTACCAGTGAATCAAGACCAGAGCCCGGCGCCTGCGCTGTAGTTACAATGTTGCCTGATGGCTTATTCAGCGCTTTTTCCAGCATATGGATAACCCCGTTATCGGCCCCGATATCGGCTTTCACAACCGGGATGCCGTTTACGAAAACTCCTGAAGTTTTCCGGGTAACAAAAACGGAGTCGCCTCCGGCAGTGATCACTTTGGCATTAGGGCCTGCAGGCACATCGCCTGATAAAACCCTGGCGCCAAGGGTATGGTATAATAAAAGTGATTTAAGCTGATCCGGGGTTAATGCGGCAACCGTTGCAGAAGTGATCCCTGCGGCTGCAAAGGAGGCATTGTCTGGAGCAAATACCGTGAATGGGCCTGCGCCCTTGAGCGTACCATCGAGACCGGCTTTTACCACCGCTTCTTTCAATACACTGAAGGTAGGTGTATTCACTACCACATCGGTGATGGTACTGGGTACCTGGGTTACAATTTCATCATCGTCTTTTTTGCAGGAAGCCAGGCTGATGAGAGCTCCTGAAAAAACGGCCAGTAATACTCTGTTGATTGTTGTTTTCATTGTTGAATGATTTTGGTTTGTACCCTTATCAACAATAAAAGACGGGGAGTGATCAGCCTGCAGGAGTGGGTTGTAAAACTTCAGGAGTGAACTGCTGGTTTTGTTGTGTGAAAAAGGCCGCCTCTTAGAGACGGCCTTTACAAAAGCATATCCGGTATCTATTCTATTCCCCAGCTCATCTCACCGCCTTTCTCATCTTTCAACAAAATGCCAACAGAAGCAAGCTGGTTTCTTATTTTATCGCTGGTTGTAAAATCCCTTTTTGCCTTTGCCTCTTTTCTTATCTCTATCAGCAGCGCCATCACATCGCCCAGCTTTCCATTACCGGAAGAAGTATTTTTTAACCCGAAGATATCTTCCAGGTACCGTTTGAATTTTTGCTGAAGCAGCAATAGCGTTGCAGAAGAAACAGCATCCTCTTTTATCAGCCCGTCCTTTATCGAATTGATCACCGGCACCAGTTCAAACATAGTACCTAAAACTTTGGCAGTATTGAAATCATCATTCATAAATTCATCAAACTCATCCAACAGCTTATTCACCTTTGTATCCAGTTCTGCATCACTGGCCGGTTGCCCGTTGCCTACTGCAAACTTCTTCAATACTTCATAAGCGTCCCACAGGCGCTTGAGCCCTTTTTCCGATGCCTGCAGCGCTTCATTACTAAAATCAAGTGTGCTGCGGTAATGTGTTTGCAGCATAAAGAACCTCACTACGATCGGCGGGTATGCTTTTTCTAAAAGCGGGGGATTGCCGGTAAATAATTCTTCGGGTAAAAATCCATTGCCCAGCGATTTACTCATCCGGGTTCCGTTCACCGTAAGCATGTTGGTGTGCATCCAGTAATTGGCCGGGCTGGTATGATAGCAAGCCTGGCTTTGTGCGATCTCGTTGGTATGATGCGTAGCGGCAAGGTCCATTCCGCCGCCGTGTATGTCAAACTTCTTTCCCAGGTATTTTTCACTCATGGCCGAGCATTCAATATGCCAGCCCGGAAAACCCATGCCCCAGGGGCTGGGCCACTGCATCAGGTGCTCGGGCTTTGCTTTTATCCAAAGGGCAAAGTCAAGTCTTCCCTTTTTTTCATCCTGGCCGCCCAGCTCTCTTGTTCCTTCCAGCAGGTCTTCCATCTTACGATTGGTTAAAATACCATAAGGCTGTTCTTTATTGTATTTCTCCACATCAAAATAAATGGTACCGTTCACTTCATAGCCATAACCATTCTCCAGTATCTGTTTGGTCATTTCTATCTGCTCGGCAATATGGCCGGTAGCCGTTGGTTCAATGGATGGCGGCAGGTTGTTGAGCAGCTGCATCACGTGGCGAAAGCCCAATGTGTATTTCTGAACGATCTCCATCGGTTCCAGTTGCTGCAACCGGGCTATCTTGCTGAATTTGTCATCGCCTTCATCGCGGTCTCCTTCCAGGTGGCCGGCATCGGTTATGTTGCGCACATAACGAACCTTATACCCCAGCGAAAGCAGGTAACGGTAAATAATATCAAATGAAATGAAGGTGCGGCAATTGCCCAGGTGCACATCGCTGTAAACCGTGGGGCCGCACACATACATGCCTACATGGCCGGGCGTGATGGGTTTGAATTCTTCTTTCTCTCTGGTAAGCGTATTGTATATTCTTAAAGACATGATTGGTTTGTAGTTTGGCCCCTATCCCCTGAAGGGGAATAAGGAGGAAATTATATTTTATATTTTTTTGTACCGTGCTTTTGAACGTTTATTTAACTTCATTGGCGTCGCACTCTTGTACTTATTCATCAACAGGCAACAAAATAAAAGCAACAGTAAATTTTTACAAAGATATTAAGCTATGCCGCAAGGGCAACAGAAAACATGGTATGGGAAGAATCTATTCATCTGAACCGCTAAGGTATTATTTTTTGCTCATTTGCAGGTCGGCAAAAATGGGAAAGTGGTCGCTGAGCTTTTTATTGATGCGTAGGTACTGGTTCACTTCGAACCGGTTGTCGGCAAAAATATTATCGATCCGCAATACCGGGGATATCCCGCTGAAGGTTCGGCCAAGCCCGGCTCCCTTCTCAACAAAAGCATTCTTCATATCCCCGCCAATGGTATGATAAGCATAACTGTTGGGCAGGTCGTTGAAGTCGCCGGTAAGGATCACCGGGTAGGGGCTTTTATCCAGCTCCGCCTTTATCCGGTCGGCCTGGACCTCTCTTTTCAGGAACCCCCTTTTAAACTTACTGAGAATGCTTTTCGATTCTTTAAGTGTTTTTTCTTCTTCAATGGTTGGCTCGTCAATGTATTTAAGGTTGGTGCGACTGAACCGAAGTGACTGCAGGTGGATATTGAATACCCGTATGGTATCCTCTCCTTTTACAATATCAATGTACTGAAAAATGGAATTATAATCATTCGGGTAAAATGAAACTGTTTTTTTATTGATGATGGGATATCGTGAAAAAATGATGATACCAAAATGAGCATAGCCCCAGAAATCATCCTTGCTGTTGTAGGAATAAAAATAATCGGGATAGTTGAGTGTTTTTAAGAACTCATCCATGTGACCGTGTTTTTTTATGCTGCTGTCTTCAGCAACCATTTCCTGGAAACAGGCAATATCGGGCTGGTATTCATTGATAATGTCCAGCATGTTGTTCTTTACTTCGGGATGTTTCTTGTCGTTCAGTACATTGAATTGGGCCACATTCCATGTCATCACCCTTATGGCATCCGCCTGTTTATCTTTTGCAAAAGAATGAGCAAAGCGGAAGGGCAGAATATTGCTTATTGGCTTGTACGCAAGCAGCATGGCAGCAATGGAAATAAAGGCCCGGCGTGGTTTTACAAATAACCAGAAAATGAGAAACCCTACCAGTACCAGTAAAAAATAAAAAGCGGTAAGGTTCAGTAAGCCGATGGGCCAGAAATGTTTTGGACTGAAGAGATAACTGTAGCTCCCCAGCAAAAAGAGAGCCGCTGCAAGGATATTTGCAACGATGATGATGCGTTTTGCCTGCCTGCGAAAAAATCCCTTGGCCATTGTATAAAGATAATGCTAAGCAGCATAAAAGAATGTGAAAGCGGGAGCCTATTCCTCGCTGGCCTTTTTCAAAATCTCTTTTTCTTCTTTGGTAAGGTGGCTGTAACCTTTCTGGCTGATCTTATCAAGAATCTCATCAACCCGCTGCTGCGTGATGTTGGAAGTTTTATGGTAAGGACTCCGGTTCCCGGTATTATAAAACACTTTCTCCTTTATGGAATAACTCTTCTTACTCCTGTCGGGGTTAAAAAGATTAATGGCCCAATGATAGAGTTTGTTCATCCAGGCGCTTCCGTCTATCTTTTTCCTGAGCAGTAATACAAATAAGAACCCCGCAAAAGCGCCGCCGGTATGAGCAAGGGGGTAAGCAAGGGGCAGACTGGACACAGCCACCAGGTCAATAACAATATAAACAACCGTAATGATCCAAAGTGGTATGCCGCCGTTGATGTGACTGAAGAAGCGATAGCCCGGGGAGATCATGGTTGCAGCCAGGGCCACAGCCATTACGGCCGGGTTGGCGCCAAGCAGCCACATGTTATCAACCGCTACTGTTAAAGAAGGGGCGAAATTTCCCCCCACAATGAAAAACAGGGCTCCGGCAAAACCTCCGTATAAATACACCGGGATGAGTTTCCTGTTTCCGGTAAGTGCTTGCAGCACAGAACCAAATACCCATAACCAAAGCATGTTGCTGATGATACGGAATAATACAACATCGCTGAACATGTATGTAGTAACCGTCCAGGGTCTTTCTCCCAGCTTGCCTGTGCCTGCAGGCAACTGGAACCAGTTCAGCACATTCGAATAAAAAGCGGCCTTGGAGTGAGTGTCTACCGCAACGGCAGTTTCAATAACCAATAAAATCAGGAAGAAAATAATATTAAGCGCTAAGAGCCACATCAGCGCATTGCCTGGCTGGCCCAATGTAAACCGGTGTTTTTTTATTTTGTATTCCTGGTAGCGGTCTGCTTCTCCCATGATAATAATAAGCTTGGTATCTCAAAAGTACAAACAGTTACTGCAACCGTTTGTCAGGTTTAATAGAAAGTTTTTTTGTTGGTCCTGTTCCATAGCAGCACCAGGATAAAACCCATTGCCAGTCCTCCCAGGTGGGCAAAGTGGGCGATATTGCTGCCGGTAGAATATACGCCGCCAAAAAAGTCGATGGCAGCCATACCAGCTACAGCATACTTTGCTTTTATGGGAATGGGTATAAAGAGTATGAACAGTTCCGTGTTTGGGAAAAGGTATGCAAAGCCGGCAAAAATTCCCATGATAGCACCTGAAGCTCCTACGGTGTATGCTTTGCGGAGAAGGAACTGGTATTGCGCTTGGGTATCGGGATCAAGTAAGGCATGATCGATATCCCAAAATTGATAGCTGTAATGACCCAGTTGTGCGAAGGCTGCAGCCAGTCCGCACACAACGTAAAATATTAAAAACCGCTTGGGTCCCCAAACCCTTTCAAGCATGGTACCAAACATCCATAAACCAAACATGTTAAACAGCAGATGCGAGGGCGAGCCGTGCATGAACATATGTGTTACGATCTGCACAGGCTTAAACACTTCTGATTTATAATGATGAAGAGCAAACATATCTGCCGCATTGTTCGGCTCAGTACCTCCTCCAATGAAAACCTGTGCCAGGTATACGAGCACATTTAAAATTATTAAATTCAACACTACCGGTGTTGTTCTTTGAAAACTGCTTCCGGAACTATTATATGACATGATACAAATTTAACGGTTAAATATTATCTCAATTTCAGCAGTACCACACACTCAATATGATGGGTGTGGGGGAACATGTCTACCGGCTGGATTCTTTCCACCGAATATTTTTCATTCAGCAGGGCTATATCCCTGGCCTGTGTGGCAGTATTGCAACTAACGTACACGATCGTTGGGGCTGCGATTTCCAGGAGTTTATTCACCAGTTTTTCATGCATGCCGGCCCGTGGCGGATCGGTGATGATCACATCGGGCCTTCCGTGTGCGGCAAAAAAATCGTCGTTGCATATCTTGATCACATCGCCGGCAAAAAATTCGGCATGACGGATATTATTGAGCGCTGCATTTTCTTTTGCATCTTCAATGGCTTCTTCTATCACTTCCACACCGATTATTTTTTTTGCCTGCCCGCTCACAAATATGCCGATGCTGCCGGTTCCGCAATAAAGGTCATACACAATTTCCTTTCCGGTAAGCCCGGCAAAATCACGGGCAATGCTGTATAGTTTTTCCGCCTGCTTGGTATTGGTTTGAAAAAAGGATTTGGCCGATATTTTGAATTGATAATCCTCCAGTTTTTCAATGGCATAGCCTTTACCGGAATATACCTGCGGGGTAAGATCATAAATACTGTCGTTCCATTTGGGATTGATGGTGTATAGCAGCGTGGTTATTTCCGGCACCTGTTCCAGCAAATGATCAAACAGTTTTTTCCGGTCTTCCTCCGCATCATAATTCAGGCAAATGTTCACCATCAGTTCGCCCGTGGTACACAGGCGTATGATGATATTACGCAGCCAGCCGGTATGCTGCCGTATATCGTAAAAAGTGAAATTATTTTCCAGGGCAAAGGAACGGATGGTATTCCGGATGCGGTTGTTCACATCATCCATCAGGTAACAGGTTTCAATGTCGATCACTTTGTCAAAGATCCTCGGTACGTGAAAACCCAGGGCGTTTTCCTGTATGATGGCGCCCGATTCCATTTCGTCCGGCAGTAAATACCGTTTATTGCTGAACGTAAATTCCAGCTTGTTCCGGTAGTGAATGCTGTCGTCTCCGCAAACGATCGGCATAATTTCCGGCAAGGTTGTTTTGCCAATACGCTTCAGGTTTTGTTCTACTTCCTGTTGCTTATACTCCAGTTGTTTTTGATAGGGCAGCATTTGCCATTTGCATCCGCCGCAGGTGCCAAAGTGCCGGCAAAAGGGTTCTACCCGTTCGGCAGAATATTCTTTTATCTGTAATGCCCGGCCTTCGGCCCAGTCTTTTTTGTTTTTGGTAAGCAGGATATCGGCCACATCGCCGGGAACGGCCCCCGAAATAAAGATCACTTTTCCATCCAGCCTTGCCAACGCCCGGCCTTCGGCAGCATAGCCGGTAACGGGGATGTTTTCCAGTACCTGTTTTTTATTTTTCTTTCGCACGGGGGCAAAAATACCGCTTAAATCATCCCGATTCGTTTTGTTAACGATTTGTAATTGTTAAACCGGGCCGGCCCCTTCCGGTGAAGAATAACCGGCGATTTTAAATACATTTGCTATCCTTTAATCACCATGAAAAAATATTATACACTCCTTCTTGTCCTCGTTGCTTTTAAGGCCGGTATTGGCCAGGGCTACCAGATAACCCTTAAAACGCCGGATTACAAAAGCGGCATCACTTATCTCACTTATTACATGGGCAGCAATTTTAATGTGGCCGATTCTGCCGCCATCAGTAATAAGGGTACGGCTGTTTTTAAAGGAACAAACAAACTACCCCCGGGTATTTATGCTATTTTTTTACCCGGGAACAGGCAGCGTACCGAATTTCTTGTTGACAAAGAACAGGTGATTTCTGTAACAGCCGATACAACCGATCTTATCAATAAAACGGTTGTTACAGGCTCCAAAGAAAATATCCTGTACGAGCAGTACCAGAAATTTGCGGCATCAAAAGGAAGGCAGATACAAATAGAACGTAACGCCTACCTTGCATCGCAGACAAAGGAAGATTCGCTGCTGCACGAAAAGAATTACAACCTGTATAACAGACAGCTGAATGAATACCGGGAGGGCATTATTAAAAACCAGCCAAATTCCATGATGGCCGCCTTGCTTAAAGCCATGAAGGAACCGCCTCCGCCAACAAAAATTCCGGTTACCAAACAAGACTCACTGAATAATTACTACGAATACAAAAGTCATTACTGGGACGGCATCACGTTCATGGACGACCGGATCATAAGAACTCCATTCTTTTTAAGAAAGCTGGAGCGTTATTACCGGGAGGTTCTTTCACCTGCCGCCGACAGCATTATCAGGGATGTGGATTATAAGTTATTACTGGCCCGGTCGGCGCCGGAAATGTATAAGTTCCTGCTTAACTGGCTTACCGATGAATACATCAATCCAAAATACATGGGGCAGGATGCGGTATTTGTTCACTTGTTTGAAAAATACCACAGCAAGGGGCTTACCAAATGGCTTAACGATGGCCAGCTGGATGCAATCAGCCGCAGGGCCTACATGCTTATGTCGAACCTGATCGGCGATAAGGCCGCCGACCTGGAAATGCTCGATACCGATAACAAACCTTCTTCACTATATAATGTGCAGGCCGATTATACGGTTATCTGTTTTTGGGATCCCAACTGCGGGCATTGCAAAGAAGTGGTTCCAAAGCTTGATTCATTGTATAAAGCAAGCTGGAAACAGCACAACGTTAAAATTTTTGCCGTGCTTACGCCCGATGGAAAAGATGCGAATGTAATGCCTGCCTGGAAGAGTTTTATATCCGGCAATAACCTGGGCGAGTGGTTGCATGTTTATCAAACCAAAGAGGCCGAAGCAAAGAATATGGCCGAACAAAAACCCAGCTTCCGCCAGTTATATGATGTTACCATGACCCCCACTTTATTCTTACTGGACAAGGAAAAACGCATCATTGCAAAAAAACTTACCTGGGAACAACTTAATGACCTGCTGGAGGTGAAATGGAAATCACCTTCTTCGAACTAAAAAAACTGCTGATGAAAAAACTGTATTTACTATTTGTACTGGGTATTACTGTGACCCCTGCTTTTTCGCAGGCCCTGTTTACCTATGGCAACAAGTCGGTTGATAAGGAAGAATTCTTACGGGCATACAACAAGAACAAAACCCCGGTTACCGATAAAGAAAAGGCACTGAGGGAATACCTTGACCTGTATATAAAATTCAAATTAAAAGTAAATGCCGCCCTGGATATGAAGCTGGATACCCTTCCACAGCTTCAATACGATGCCCAGAGTTTCCGTACGCAGATAGAAGACAGCTATCTCAATAATGAAAAATCGCTTAACGTTCTGCTGGACGAAGCTTTCAGCCGAAGCCAGAAAGACCTGCATGTTTTACACTTCTTTGCTGCCATCAATAATTCACATACGCCCGAGGATACCGTAAAAGCATACAGGGCAATTTCCGCTTTATATACTTCGCTGAACTCCGGCAGAACAGATTACGACAAACTGGTGGAAGCAGCCGGTGCAGAAAATCTGCGCCAGTCGGATATTGGTTTTGTCACCGCCTTCTCTCTTCCGTACGAATACGAGAACATCATTTATGGTTTAAACAAAGGCCAGGCAAGCAAACCCTATCGATCAAAGAATGGCTGGCATATATTTAAAGTGGTTGATGAAAGAAAGGCTGTTGGCAAATGGAAGATCGCCCAGATCCTTCTTGCCGTGCCGCCGGAGCAACAGGAAATTAACAAACCCATCCTGGAAAAAAGAGCCGACTCGATCTATCAATTGCTTCAGAAAGGCGCCGATTTTGGTGCTATGGCAAAGCGGTTCAGCGATGATAAATTAACCTATGGCAACAACGGCGAGGTACCCGAGTTCGGTTCGGGCAGGTACCAGGCGTCTTTTGAAAATGAGATATTCAAACTCAGCCGCGACGGGGAGGTAGGAAAACCCTTTCTTTCCGATTACGGCTACCATATTGTAAAAAGAATATCACATACCCCGGTATCAACAGACCGAAACGATGCGGCTTACCTGTTTGAACTGAAACAAAAAGTACAGCAGGATGCAAGAATAAATATTGCAAAAGACCTCTTTATAAAAGAAGTGCAGAAACAGGTACGTTTTAAAAAGACCGGCGCAGTTCCTGACCAGGACCTGTTTCGGTATGCGGACAGCGTGGTGAAAAACAGCAGTTCTGAAACAAGCGCTTATCCAATAAGTAATAAAGCTGTTTATAGTTTTGCCAAAACAAAGATCACCGGAAAAGAGTGGCTTGATTTTATCAGGAACTACAAAGGCAATGCAGAGCTTTACCAGAATGAAAGTAATGCCGCTTTACTTGATAAATTCATTTCCGCTGCCACCCTGGATTATTATAAAAAAAACCTGGAGGATTTTAATCCCGAGTTCAGGTACCAGATGCAGGAGTTCCGCGACGGCAATGTGCTTTTTGAAGTAATGGAAAGAAATGTGTGGGGAAATGCCGCTGCCGACACCGCCGCTTTGTCAAAACACTATGCTGCAAATAAACATAAGTACCTATGGACAGCCAGTGCAGATATCCTTCTTTTCAATGGATTTAATAAGGCCATTGCCGACGGGGCAAAAGAGGCGCTTAAAAAAGGTACCGACTGGAAAAAGATAGTAGAAGAATCCAACAATGGCATACAGGCCGATTCGGGAAGGTTTGAGCTTTCACAAATACCTGTAGCCATTGACCCAAAACTTCCGGCAGGAACCATTACAGAAGTAACCATAAATCCACAGGATGGTTCAGCGGGTTTTGCAAAAGTTATCCGTCAGTACGGTGATGGCATGCAACGTAGCTTCGAGGAAGCCAGGGGATTGGTGATAAATGATTATCAGAATATCCTGGAAGAAAAATGGATCACTGAACTAAGAAAAAGATACCCGGTAAAAATAAACGAGCCGGTGTTTCAGTCGCTGTTGAAATAATGACATTTCCATTACAATTTTAAAACCTGCCTTCGCAAACTGTTGGCAGGTTTTTTGCGTACATGGGGTGAATAACAAACAGGACTTCTGAATGATGCACCCGCTGCTTATTCGCTGACCTATTCCTTACCTAAAACACATGAAATATGAAAAAAGTATTAACAGGATTTCTATTCACTTTATTTTCCTTTATTAGCGCAGACGCCCAGATATATCTCCAGGGTGGTTTAAATCTTGCCAACATTACGAAGACGAATGACGGTCAAACAGAAAAGAACAATATTCTTCCGTCATTCAATGCAGGGATCATGGGACGCTGGGGCTTATCAAAAGAGCTGGATATTGAAACGGGGCTTTTATTTACCGGCCATGGATCAAAGGCCGAAACCTATTTCAATGGAGGAAATGATTATGTAAAATCAAAGTTCAACCCATACTATATGCAGGCGCCGTTAAATGTGGTGGTAAAAATTCCTGTTACAAAAACCTCCGGGGTATTTTTTCATGCAGGCCCTTATATAGCCATTGGCATTGCCGGCAGATCAAAGATGGAGTCTAAGATCGGCCCGCTTACATCCTCTTCTTCCCGCAGTATTTCATTCAGTAACGACGATCCTTTTACATCGCAGCAGGATGATGCTGCATACGATAAACTCAAGCGCTTCGACTATGGTTTGAATGCGGGCGCCGGTTTTGAATTTGAACACCTGATATTAAAAGTGAATTACGGGCTTGGCCTGGCGAAAATAAATTCAACAGAAAGTAATAACACCAAAAACGATAAGAATAAATACCGCACGCTTAGTTTTTCAGTAGGTATTCCCCTGGGAAAATAATTAGCCCTCTTAATGAAAACTAAAAACCCTCTTGATCAAGAGGGTTTTTTTATTTTTAGAAAAGCTGCTTTACCACGTTGCCTACAATGTGTGGCCTCCCCAGGGTATAATAGTGCAGGATGGGAACGCCGGATTTTTTCAACTCCCGTGATTGGGTAAGCAGCCATTCGGTGCCCACTTCTTCTACAGCTTCGGCTGTTTTGCATTTTAGTATCTCGCTGCTCAATGCCACCGGCAGGTCTATATGAAATACTTTAGGAAGCATCGTCAATTGGTTAACGCTGTAAATGGGTTTCAATCCCGGAATGATGGGAACGTTGATCCCTGCTTCGCGGCAGGCTTTTACGAAGGCAAAAAATTTTTCATTATCGAAGAACATCTGGGTTACTACATAATCAGCCCCCATATCCACTTTCTTCTTCAGGTAGTGCAGGTCGCTTTCCATATTAGGTGCTTCAAAATGTTTTTCGGGATAGCCGGCCACGCCGATACAGAACTTTGTTCTGCTGGTGTTCTTCAGGTCTTCTTCCAGGTAAATACCCGAGTTAAGATCAACCACCTGTTTCAAAAGATCACTGGCATATTTGTGACCACCGGGTTCGGGCATAAAGGCTGTTTCATTTTTCGCCGCATCGCCCCGAAGCACCAGCACATTATCAATTCCGAGGTAATGCAGGTTGATGAGGGCATCTTCTGTTTCATTTATATCAAATCCGCCGCATATAAGATGGGGTACAGTATCCACGCTGTACTTATTCATAATGGCAGCGCAGATGCTCTCGGTGCCAGGCCGTTTGCGTACCACCACTTTTTGAAAATTACCATCCGGGGTTTTTTTAAAAACATGTTCGCTGCGGTGATAGGTTACATTAATATAAGCCGGTTTATACTCCATCAATGGATCAAGGTGCTGGTATAGCGATTGAATACCCTTTCCCTTCAGCGGGGGCAGTATCTCGAAAGAAACGAGTGTGTCTTTCGCATCTTTAATGTGGTCTGTTACTTTCATCTGTTCAATTAAAATGCAAACTTACTTAAGTGGGGGGTAAAATGAACAGGAAACTAATAAACGATATTGTCTAGGTAAAAGGCACGGTATCTATACCAGAAAAATCCAACGAGGGCCCTGTTTTGAAATTGTTCCCAACGTACGATCCAGGCATTCTTATTATACCAGATCTGGTTCTTGATCAGGTTGGTTACCCGGTATCCTTCATAATAATTAACCACCACATTACCGATACCTGTTGGAAGGGTGTCTTTTGATCCGCGAACAAAGAATTGCTCTGCAAAGCCTTCGTTAAACGTATTGTAATTATCTCCTACTAAGGCCGGGTCTTTTAAAAAAAGCTGGGGGCTGTTATTAGCGTATTGGTATAAACCGTCTGGTTTTACCTGGAGGTAGAATACGGTTGTATCCGGAGTCACATTCACCACCCGGAACCATTTTTCTCCTCCAAGCATCTCCTCGCTTTTTATTCGTAATGTCATAATATGTGCCTGGTAAAGGCTTCCATCCTGATGATATATATAGTGCCGGTATGTCCAGGTGGTTCCTACCCTTGGCACCTGGTTGGTTGGGGTGGGATTAATGCCGCCGCCGCTCAAGCTACCATCCAGTTCTTTTTGACAGGAAACCAGGGTGGCTGCTGAAAAAATGGTGAATAAAAAAATCGGGTTGATCTTGTTGCGCATCTATCTTTGTTTTTGATTGACTCCTTGTTTAAATTGATCAATAAGCCTTTATCTGTAAGCGGTCAATTTACCTGCAATGCAACCTCAACCTGTTTTGCAAATGCCTTAATTAAAACAGCATATTTAGAACGAGATCTGGTCCAGGAATAAAGTGCTGTGTTTATACCAAATGGGTGGGGGTAGCAGCGACCGGTTGCGGTACTGGGTCTTCCGCACTATCCAGGCATTGTTGTTGTACCAGATCAGGTCTATCCGTATCCCCGATTTAAATCCCTCGTAATAATTTGTCAGCACATTTCCAATGCCAGTTGGAAGCGTATCGTTCACCGCTTGTACGTAAAAGGTTTCTGCTCCTCCTTCATTATAGGTAATGTAATTGTCTCCTGCCGATGCCGGGTATTTACAAAACATGTTTGAGTTGTTGTTTGCATACTGGTACAATCCGTCGGATTTTGCCTGCAGGTAATAAACAGTGGTGTCTGTGTTTACGTCTACTATTTTCAGCCAGTTTTCCCCAGCAATGGTCTCTTCTGTTTTTGCACGGTGTGTCATGATACTGGCCTGGTAAAGACTCCCGTCCTGGTGATAGATATAATAACGATACGTCCAGGTGGTACCAACCTTGGGTTTTTGATTCGTGGGAAAGGGATTGCCAACTCCGCCGCCAACTCCGCCACTGCCCGTAAGGGTTCCGTCTATTTCTTTCTGGCACGAAACAAGCGTTATTACGGAAACAATAAAGAAAAAAAATAGCCCTCCTGTCCGTTTGTACATGAATCCCTGTTTTAATGATGATTTGGCAAATAAATATACTTAAAAAGAGGCGTATGCAGCACTTTGCCGGGTAAGAGGATGAACCTTTTTATAACGCTGCTCACAATGGGCTGTTAATTATTCCGCCGGCTCCTGTCGTTTGATGCTTTATCTTATTTTTGCTGCAAATATTTCATGTTGAATTTAACCATACAAACAAAAGGACTGGTAAAAGTTTACGGCAGCAGAACAGTGGTGAACAATGTTTCGTTTGAAGTAAAGCAGGGAGAGATCGTTGGTTTACTGGGCCCCAACGGTGCCGGTAAAACCACTTCGTTTTACCAGGTAGTGGGTTTGGTAAAGCCTGATGAAGGAGAGGTTTTTCTGAACGATATTAACATTACCAAACTGCCCATGTATAAAAGGGCGCAAATGGGTATCGGTTATTTGCCTCAGGAAGCAAGCGTATTCCGTAAATTAAGCGTGGAGGATAATGTGATGGCGGTGCTTGAAATGACGAAGCTGAGTAAAAAACAGCAAAAAGAAAAAATGGAGACGCTGCTGGATGAATTCAACCTGCAACGGGTACGTAAAAATAACGGCGATACCCTCAGTGGCGGCGAAAGAAGAAGAACGGAGATCGCCCGGGCCCTGGCAGTAGACCCCAAATTTATTTTACTGGATGAACCCTTTGCCGGCGTTGACCCCATTGCAGTAGAAGACATTCAGGCCATTGTAGCAAAACTCAAATTCCGCAACATCGGTATACTGATCACCGATCACAATGTAAACGAAACGCTTTCCATCTGCGACCGTGCCTACCTGCTCATTGATGGTAAAATATTCACCCATGGTACGGCCGAAGAGCTGGCGGGCGACGAACAGGTTCGCCGCTTATACCTGGGCAAGAACTTTGAGTTGAAGCGAAAGGATTATTTACATGATGAAGCTGCCCGATAATTTTTTATCTTGTCGGGGAAATGAAGCTGCTCTCTCCCGCCATATCCAAATTAGCCCGCATGCGCCTCTGGCGTATCGAGAACTGGAGCAGTCACCCGGTAGCCGTTCAGCGGGAAGTATTGCAGGAGCTTGTTACTGCGGCACAATACACCGGGTTTGGGCGTAAATACAATTTCTCCAGATTATTCACCCTCCGGGAGTTTAAAAAAAACGTTCCCATTCACGAGTATGATGATATAAAACCTTACATCCTTCGTATGATGGAGGGAGAGGAAAATATTTTATGGAACACGCCGGTCAAATGGTTCGCCAAATCGTCGGGCACCACATCCGATAAAAGCAAATTCATACCCATCAGCGATGAAAGCCTGCAGGATAATCATTTTAAGGCCAGCAAGGATGTGCTGAGTCATTACTATAAAAATTTCCCTTCGAGCGACCTGCTTACCGGGAAAGGGCTGGTGGTGGGTGGCTCTCACCAGATCAGCAAGGTTAATGAGGAGATACAATATGGCGACCTGAGTGCCGTGCTGATGCAGAATTCGCCCTTTTGGGGACAATGGATACGAACCCCGGAGTTAAGCGTGGCCCTGCTGGATGAATGGGAAAATAAAATTGAACGGCTGGCACAGGTAACAGCCAATGAAAATGTTACCTCACTGGCGGGCGTACCCACCTGGACACTTCTTTTACTCAAACGCATCCTGGAAATAAAGGGCAAGGCAACCATTAAAGAAGTGTGGCCCAATTTAGAACTCTATATCAATGGCGGCGTTTCTTTTGTCCCCTATAAAGAACAGTTTGATAAGATCATCGGACAAAAGATAAATTACCTGGAAATATACAACGCCAGCGAAGGTTTTATTGCCGCACAGGTAAGCCCTGACGACGACGGCATGCTGCTGTTCACCGAGCATGGTATCTTTTATGAGTTCATGCCCGTGGAAGAATACGGCAAGAAGGATCCGGTAACCGTTGGTTTGAAGGACGTGGTTCCCGGAAAGAACTATGCCCTCATTATAAGCACCACTGGCGGGCTCTGGCGTTACCTCATTGGCGATACCATCCAGTTCACCGGCCTTAATCCTTATAAAATAAAGATCAGCGGAAGGCTGAAGCATTACATGAATGCTTTTGGCGAAGAAGTGATCGTTGATAACAGCGACAAAGCCATTGCCATTGCTGCAGAAAAAACAAATGCTGTTGTGAACGATTATACCGCGGCCCCTGTTTATTTCAGCGAAAACAGCAACGGGGCGCATGAGTGGCTGATCGAATTTGAAAAAGAGCCCGGGGATATGGCTGTTTTTATTTCGGAACTTGATAGCGCTTTGAAGAATATCAACAGCGATTACGAAGCCAAGCGGCACAAGAATATTGCGTTGCGTATGCCCATTGTTCACAAGCTGGCGCAGGGAACCTTCAGGGAATGGTTGCGCAGTAAAGGAAAGCTGGGGGGGCAGCATAAGGTTCCCCGGCTGAGCAACGAACGGCAGATACTGGAAGAAATACTGAAAATAAAAAATATCGCGACTGTTTAAGGTTTTGATTTTATCTTGAGAAAAGTAAATAGTTATCTATGAAATTATTAGAAGGAAAAACAGCCATTGTAACCGGGGCGGCCCGCGGCATCGGCGAAGGCATTGCATTAAAATTTGCAGAACACGGATGCAATATTGCATTTACCTATGTGAGCGATGGCAGCGCCGAAAAAGCAAAGGCCCTTGAACAAAAGCTTGCCGGTATGGGCGTAAAGGCAAAAGCATGGAAAAGCAATGCCGGCGATTATGCGGCCTGTGAAGCATTTGTGAATGAAGTACTGAAGGATTTTGGCGCCGTGGATATTTGTGTGAACAATGCCGGTATATCAAAAGACAATTTATTGCTTCGGATGACACCGGAACAATGGGATGATGTAATGCAGATAAACCTGAAAAGCGTTTTCAACATGACCAAACAGGTGATACGCCCCATGATGAAGGCAAGAAGCGGAAGCATCATCAACATGAGCAGCGTGATCGGGGAGATGGGCAATGCTGGCCAGAGCAGCTATGCGGCCAGCAAGGCGGGTATCATTGGCTTTACAAAAAGCGTAGCCAAAGAACTGGGCAGCCGCAATATCCGTTGCAATGCCGTGGCTCCTGGTTTTGTGGAGACCGATATGACACATTATTTAAAAGAGGGTGAAGGTGCTGAAAAATACAAAGCTGATATTCCTTTAGGAAGATTTGCCAGTACTGAAGACATTGCCAATGTTTGTTTATTCCTTGCCTGCGATATGGGTAATTATATAACCGGCCAGGTGATAAGCGCCTGCGGCGGGTTGAATATTTGATCTTTTCATTCTGAAAAAAAATCCCGGGCAGAACTGCCCGGGATTTTTTTATGATGACCGGAAGGCTACCGGGTGATCTAATTTTTTATGCGGCCCCAGGAAGATCCGAAGCAGGATACGGAACGATGCCAGCTCCACAAATAAAAAACACAGGGCCAACAAGATGATTAATACCGGCTGGCTGTTGTGAACATACGTAAAAAATACATCCACACCAATGAAAGCGGCCGTTATCGGAAAGCCCAGCATGCCAAGGGCTGCCAGTAAAAACAAAAAACCGGTTGTTTCCTGCTCGTACACATACCCATGAAACCGGTTGAGCGAAATATCGTTATCGATCCCTTTTATTCTTTGCAGGCAGTAATATCCCAGCAAGAAGGCCAGCAGAACTCCGCTGATATAAAATCCTGTTTCAGCAATACTGATATGGTGCGCATTAAGCAGGAGTGCCGCAATAATATAAATATGGCCGATTAACAGGCCCGCCCAGGCTTTTATGGCCGAATGCCGGTACGAAAAAGAAAAAAGAATGACCGACAGGGCAATGCTCATCAATACAATCGGCAGGCTTACAGTACTATACTTCAACATACCGGGGTCGAGGTGGCCTGTGATCAAAGTAGCAAGCCCGGTAACTGCAAGAAGGCCTAATAATATATAAGACTGAAAGAACCGGAATTGCTTTCCTATCCATTTGAACGGACTCCACAAAAACCTGAACATAATGCTATCTAAATCCCATTCTTTAATGTTCAGTATATACAAAGAAGCCGCGAATGCCGATATTGGTTTTTGTTTCGGCACCGTGTAATGAAAATACTGGTGGTGTACCAGGTAGTTTAAAACCGAAGGCGAAACCAGCAACTGGTAGGTTCTTAAAAATGCATTGCCCGCAAAGTGGATCAGCACCAGCCAATGGAAGCCCAATGCTGTTTCAATGAACATCAACCCTATTTGCGCTGCAGATGAATAAGCGATCTGTGTTTTAACCGTTGGCTGTGTCCTTGCTATAAGCGTGGCCATGATCGCCGTTAATGCGCCAATAACAATAATAACGATCTTCGCCCAAAGCATGTCTTCCCAGAACGGATGCGTACGCAGCAGGAAAAAAACACCAATGTGTACGCTGAGCGACCCGTAAAAAATAGCCGAAGAAGAAGTAGGCCCTTCCATAGCCCTTGGCAACCAGGTGGTGAATGGGAACTGTGCCGACTTAACCGTGGCAGCCAATACGATCATACAAACAATGAACACCGCCATGGAGCTGTGGCCTGTTTGAGCAGCGATCTCTTTTGCTTCGCCCAGTTGGGTGAATGAAATATTCTGGTGAGTAAGATGATGCATCATCCACATGGCCAGCATAAGAGAAACATCACTGATGCGGTAATTAGAAACTGTTTTCAGTGCATTCTTTACAGGCAGGTACCGGTTGCGGTAAAAAGCGATCAACAGGAAGGAACAAAGGCCTTTTATTTCCCAGCCGATAAAAAGCGTTTCAAAATTTCCGGAAAGAATGATAAAATTATAGCCGGCCGCAAAAAGCAGGATGGTGTTAAAGAAACGTTTGTATCCCTGGTCGCGGTGCATGTAATATTTACTGAAGGTGGCCACGAGGAAGAATAACAAGGCGCCCACAATACTGAATGCCGCCGTTATTTCATCGTAGTATAATTGAATGGCAAAAACAAAATGTTCTGTCTGGTACAGCGTGGCCAGCTTATAACTTACCGGTTCAAGCCCGTTGAATATCCACCACGCAAGAAAAGACACAGACAATATGATGTAAGAAACCTTTGTGATACGTACGATACGTCCAATGGGTTTTTCGCTTTTGTTTTGCCAGAACAGCGAAATAAGAAAAGCCAGCAGGGGCAGTCCGATGAATAAGATGAGCAGTTGATCCATTTGTTTTATTTCTACCTGTTATAATTAGTTGTTTCTGTTTTATTATCAGTCAAGCAGGTACACCGGCAGGTTTTCTTCTGTTGCGTGCACAATATGGTTGGTCTCCATTTCTTTCGCTCCCTCGATAAATTTCTCCATATTGTGGATCGTTTTTATTTGCCCAGATGCGGTGATCGGTTCATACTTTACAAACGCCCCTTTACTGAAATAATAAAATTGTTTTTCCACTGGATGAAGTGCTATAATGTGCACCCATTCGTTTTTATACCATTCAAATACTTCATCGGATGACTGGATCGCTTTTAAAACAATTTCGGGCCGGTGCTCTACGATCACCAGTAATCTTACCGGGTCGTGCACTTCGATCATCTGCCAGGGCAGGCCGGGCCGCAGGTCACCATCGCTGCTGTTGGCTACTCCAAACAGGCCCATTACATTGTGAGGAAGTTTGGTGCCTGCACCCAGTTTAATATTATCCACCCTGGAAAAATAATATTCCAGGTTAATACCGCCGCAAACAAGCCCTATTGGCCGCATTACGGCTGTAAGGATCGCTCCATCCGGATCGGTGGCGTAATCATAACTGTTTAAAAATGCACGGCGGTCGAGAAATAGTCCTTTGGTTGTTTGCCTTCGGCCGATGATGGCAAGCGTGTTGGTACCATGCCCCAGTTCGGGCCTCGGTTCAAATAAAGAAACTGACCGGTCGTGAATGGCTTTGCGAACCTGCTCCAGCCGCTGCTTTGTATTGATGGAAGCAAAACGCCTGCTTCTTTCTTTTGCGTTTAAATTCAATGCTGTTTCAAAGTTCTGTTTATTGATAACGTGTTCGCCGATATTCTCAGCGCCCAATACATCCTCGTCGTAATACCCGATCACATCTGCAGCAGTATCGTGCATGCTGCCGATGAACTGCGTGCTGCCGGGAATTAGAATTCCTTTGGCGGCCAACGCTTCTCTTACCTTTTTATGATTAAGGATAAAAGCCTGTACCCTTGCATTGGTAGCACCGGGCCTTCCGCTGCAGGCCCCGCAGTCATGAGCTCCATGGTGTGGGTTGTTGGCACTGCTGCTTCCATGGGCAACAATATAAACAATGGGGGCAAAGTTTTTAACCAGCCCGATACCCCGTAAAAAACCTTCGGCCCTTGTGATCATTTCATCAACCGTATACCCGATCTGTAATCCGTTCTCTACATTAGCCGGGTTTTTATTCTCGATGGTTAAAGCAGACTGCCTGTCCATGTGCCCATACGCATTTGAAATGGCCGGGCTCATTTTGGGGCTGAACATCATTTGCATTTTTTTTGCCAGTGCCCAAAATCCGTAAGTAATGCTTAATATAAAGCCGGTAAAAAAACCATGCGTGAGTTTGCTGTAGATCGGTTCGCCTTTTCTTGGTTCTGTTGCATTATACTCTTTAATGAGGTATTTGGGCGTTACCGGGGCCGGGCATAGTTTGTCATAAAACCTGCTTCCCTCCTGCTGAAAGTAAAACTCCACGCCAAAAAATCCCGGGGCGCCAAATGTTTCGCAGTGCTTATCCACGGCTTCAATATGCCTGCGGATAGAATCTTCCCGTTCATCAATACAAAAGATGGCCTGGAATGTTTTGTCGTTTGATAAAGATCTTGGTGAAGCAATGCTGATCCCTTTCAGCACCGAATCGTAATAACTCCATTCAAATGCGTCCTGCCACAGTTCTATCACTTCGGCAAATTCTGTTTTATCAACGTCGGCAAAAAGGTCTGTTGGCGGTTCTGTTACATGATCGGCGAGGGGTTGCCATTTTTTACCAAGCTGGTGGTTGAGTGTATCCAGCTCCATCAGCAGTTCAAATTCGATCAACTCTTTTAGCGTGATCTGTTTTTTGTCGAGCAGCGTTTGTGGATTGTCTTCCACCGCAGAAACAAAGCCACTCCAGCCATGGTGAGTGAATTGCTGGTCGAACAGGTACTGTTCAAAATATTCTTCGTTACCAACAATGGTCTTTAACAATTCGGTAATGGAATAGTCTCCCGACAAAAATTTCTGCCGTACCGATTTGGTCTTAAAAAAACTGGTGAAGCTTTTTTGTTCCAGCTCTTTTATGCTTTCGATAAACGGTCGTCCGGCAACCGGAAAATCCTGAACGGCAATCCCCTGGTCTAAAAAAGCACAGAGGATGCGGAACAAGAGGGGATGAACTTTGTTGTCGAGATCAAGGCGATAATCCTCCTTCCAGTATTTTCTTAACTGCCCGATCCGGGGATGGTTAACAGTATCGTATTTATTACCGGTAAGTTTCTGCTTCCACGCCGATACGGCTTCTTTTCCTTTTTTATTGGCGATCACCATTTGCAGTACGTCTTCCCTGATTCGCCCGGTTGTATACATTTCCCGGTATTCTGCTAATTGCAGGTGTACCTGGTAGCCGAATATCTTTGATGCTTTAAAAATGGCATCATAGAATTTCATATGCTGAAATGCGTGCAGGGAGTTGTGATGGATAAAATCCTTCAGCGCCTGCTGCGAGGGCAGAAAATGTTTCAGTTCATGAATAACATGTGCTTCGTCAAATGAATGATTGCTCATATAAAATAAAATTGGGTTGGAAAAACCCCAACCCTGTTTAGAAATTAATGTCGCAGCTCTGCTACACTGAATTTTGGATTTTTTTCGTCCTTTATGTATAAAACATCTTTATAAAATTCCACTTTCCCGGTATCGATATTGTACATAGCCCCCACAATCCCTATCTCGCCTTTGTCTAGCATCTCTTCCAGGATAAAACTGCGCTCAATGATATTTTTTACCCCACGCCTCACATTCAATGCGGATACATTCTCTACAAATTTTCCGTTCTTTGAATTCCTTTTGTCGATGGCTGTTGTTTCTGATTCGGAGTAAACAGCCGGCTGCAGTTTTGATAATAGCTCGGTAAGGTTTCCCATTTCAACATGGTCGCATGCTCCTTTCACGGCTCCGCATTTGGTGTGGCCAAGAACAACTATAAGCTTTGACCCTGCTACTTTACAGGCAAACTCCATACTGCCCAGTATGTCTGTATTCACAATATTCCCGGCAATCCTGATAGAAAAAACATCGCCCAGCCCCTGGTCGAAAATTAACTCGGAAGAAGTGCGGCTGTCAATACAGCTAAGTATGGTGGCAAATGGCCACTGGCCGTCTCGGGTGGCATTTACCTGGGCTAACAGATCTCTTTGTGCTTTTAAATTTTTTATAAACCGTGAATTGCCTTCCTGTAAAATCTCCAATGCCATCCGGGGTGTTAAACTTGCCTGTGTTTCTTTTGT
>DAOLIP010000009.1:51771-59012 GCA_035328475.1 Ferruginibacter sp. | reverse complement strand
GCGGTATTGAAATGATGGCCGTTGCTTCTGCCAAATATGATTTCTCCCGCTTTGGTTTTGAAGTGGCACGAGCCTCTCCCAGGCAGGCGGATGTGATCATCATTGCCGGAACCATTGTAAATAAGATGGGGCCCGTACTGAAAAGATTATACGACCAGATGGCCGATCCCAAATACGTGATCGCCATGGGCGCCTGCGCCATCAGCGGCGGACCGTTCTTTTACAATACCTATTCGGTGGTGAAGGGCGCTGATCACATCATACCGGTGGATGTTTATGTAGCCGGTTGTCCGCCAAGACCCGAAGCCCTGTTACATGCATTGATAAGTTTACAGGAAAAGATAAAGGCCGGAATGACAAGAGAACAAATTAAATCCGGTAAAGAATAATTATGAGCAACGAAGAGTTGAAGACCAAAATAACTGATTTACTTTCAACAGCCGCCTTTGAAGATGGAGGAGAATGGATCAATGTGAATGTTGATTCAAAAGAGTGGCCCGGATTTGCCCAGCAACTGCGTAATAGCGATGCCCTGCAATTTGATTACCTGTTCTGTTTAACCTGTGTGGACTGGAAGACGCATCTAACCATGGTCTATCACCTCAGTTCAACCACATTCCGCCATAATATAGTAGTAAAATCAAAGATCGATAGCAATAAGCCCGAGATAGAAACAGTAAGCCATATATGGAAGACAGCTGAGTTTCATGAACGTGAGGTATACGAAATGTTTGGTGTTGAATTTTTAAATCACCCCGACCTCCGGCTATTGATATTGCCCGATGGCTGGGAAGGAAAGAACCCGATGCGGAAGGATTATGAGGACCCGGTGAATATGATAAAACTTTAAAAATAATGAACAAGGAACAAGGAATTTCAAATATCGAAATTACTTCTCCGGTCAGAGTTAAGCGCTCCTTGTTCCTTGTTCGATATTCTTATGTTTGAAGAAGTAGGCACAACAACCGAAGGTGACCTGGTCATCAATGTAGGCCCCCAGCATCCTGCAACACATGGTGTATTGCACCTGGTGATCACGTTGAATGGCGAGACCATTAAAAAGGTGGAGCCCCATCTCGGCTACATTCACAGGTCTATTGAAAAAATGTGTGAAAGCCTTACTTACCGGCAGTTCATTTATGTTACCAGCCGCATGGATTATCTCTCGGCACATATCAATAACCAGGCCTGCGCCTTGTGCGTGGAAAAAGGAATGCAGATAGAAGTACCCGAACGGGCGCAGGTGATACGGACCATCATGGCCGAACTCACCAGGATCGCATCGCATGAACTATGGTGGGGTGCCATGGCCATGGACATTGGCGCCTTCACACCTTTCTTTCATGCCTTCAGGGAAAGAGAGACCATCAACGATATCATGGAAGAAACCTGCGGCGCAAGACTGACGATGAACTATATGGTGCCGGGCGGCGTGATGATCGACCTGCATCCTGATTTTCAAAGGAAGGTCAAAGAATTCATCAAACTGTTCAAACTGAAGATCCATGAATACGATGAATTGGTTACCGGCAACATCATTTTTATAAACCGTATGAAAGAGGTTGGGGTATTATCAAAAGAAGACGCCATTTCATTCGGCTGCACCGGACCTACCGGAAGAGGAAGCGGACTCAGTTGCGATATACGCAAGCTATATCCTTACGATGCATATAATAAAGTGCAGTTTGATGAAGTGATCGAAACATCGGGTGATTCGCTGGCCCGGTACATGGTACGGATAAAAGAACTGCATCAATCCGTTCATATCATCGAACAATTAATAGACAATATTCCTGAAGGCGATTTCCAGGCAAAAACAAAAGCTGTTCTGAAATTACCCAAAGGAGAATTTTATACAAGGGTGGAAACAGCCAGGGGAGAGTTGGGTGTATATATCGTAAGCGAAGGCGGAACAACACCCTACCGTATAAAATTCCGTTCACCGGGATTCTCCAACCTCTCTGCCCTGGATCATATGGCAAGAGGAAGTAAGCTGGGAGATCTTGTTGCGATGATGGGAACGCTGGATCTGGTGATACCGGATATTGACAGGTAAAAAAGAAAATAATGAACAAGGAACAAGGAATGTAGAACAAGGAAGGAATGCAGTTAACTTCAGCATTCATTATTCCTTGTTCCTTGTTCGATATTCTGAAGATGTGGAGCTTAACTAACATAACAAACATCATTCACGACTGGCTGTATCAAACATTCAGCGCCACCTGGGCATTGACTTTTGAAATGGTCATTGCCGGCATTGCCGTGATCGGTTTGTTTGCTGTGTTGGGCCTGATACTGGTGATCATGGAGAGAAAGGTTTCGGCCTGGATGCAGATACGGCTTGGTCCAAACCGGGTTGGTCCGAAAGGGATGCTTCAATCACTTGCCGATACCTTGAAACTGCTGGTGAAAGAAGGATTAACGCCGGGCGGAGCAGATAAATTTTTATTCAACCTGGCGCCCATCATTGCACTGGTTGTTGCCATGTTATTAATGGCACCCATTGCTTTTGCAAAAGATTTCCAGATGTGGAACCTGAACATTGGCGTGCTGTATGTGTCTGCTGTTTCTTCCATCATGGTCATCAGTATTTTAATGGCCGGCTGGGCAAGTAATAATAAATATTCATTGATGGGAGCCATGCGAAGCGGTGCACAGATCGTGAGTTATGAATTGTCGGCTGGGTTGTCTATTCTTACCATTGTTGTGCTTACAGGCAGCCTGAACATATCCGATATCATTTATTCGCAGGCCGATGGCTGGTGGCTATTCAAAGGGCATATTCCGGTTATCATCTCGTTTGTAATATTCATCATTGCGGTAACAGCCGAAACAAACCGGGCGCCCTTTGACCTGGCAGAAGCCGAATCAGAATTAACAGCCGGTTTTCATACGGAGTATTCCGGGATGAAATTCGCCCTGTTCTTTTTAGCGGAGTATGTAAATGTGTTTATTGTTTGTGCCATTGGCGCTACCTTGTTCTTAGGCGGATGGATGCCGTTTCATATCGGCAACTGGGAAGGATTTAACCACGTAATGGATTATATTCCATCCAGCATCTGGTTCTTTGGAAAAACATTCTTCCTGATATTCGTGATCATGTGGTTCCGGTGGACATTTCCCCGCCTGCGCATCGATCAGTTGCTGAATTTAGAATGGAAATATTTATTGCCGATAAGCATGTTCAATTTATTATTGGTAACGGCGATGGCGATATTGGGGTGGCATTTTTGACCTCACCCCAACCAGAGGAGAGGGAACTGGAAGATTGGAGCGAGGATGAAAACGGCAAATGGGCATAAATGAATTTAAAAAGAAAAAAAAGGAATAATTATAAACGAAAATAAACTCCCTCTCCTCCTGAGCGTAGTCGAGTGGAAGGAGAGGGTTGGGGTGAGGTAAATATGTTCATAGTAAAATACATAAAAGATGTTTTTGGCGGAGTAAAATCTCTGCTTGTTGGCATGCGCCGGACAGGCTATTATTTTACGCACCACAAAGAGATCATTACGCAGGAATACCCCGATAACAGGGATACACTCAAATTACCGGAGCGCTTCAAAGGAGAGGTGGTGATGCCGCATGATGAGAATAATGAACACCGTTGCACGGGCTGCACGGCATGTGAACTCGCCTGTCCGAATGGTACCATTAAAGTGGTTACCAAGTTCGACATTACACCCGATGGCAAAAAGAAAAAGGCAATTGATAAACTGGTATATCATTTAGAACTCTGCACCATGTGCAATCTCTGTATCATCGCCTGTCCGTCCGATGCGATCGTGATGGCACAGACCTTTGAGCACAGTGTTTTCGACAGGGCAGCACTGACTAAAATCTTAAATAACCCGGGCTCCAAAATAATGGACGGGGTAGAATAATGACTGGATCAGACATCATATTTTATTTGCTGGCAGCACTTACCCTGGTGAGTGGGTTGCTGGCTGTTACCACCCGCATGATCTTCCGGGCGGCGATCTATTTGTTATTTTCCCTGATCGGTATTGCCGGAATTTATTTCTGGCTCAATTACGAATTCATTGCTGCAGTACAGATCGTAGTGTATGTAGGAGGTATTGTGGTGCTCATCATCTTTTCCATTTTTCTTACCCAACAGGCGGGCGATGAATTGCCCAAACAGAAGATGGGAAGGCAGTTATTCTCTGCCCTGGCTGCTTTTTGCGGATTGGCATTAGTGATGCTGCAGCTTTATAAGCATAATTTTATTAAAACCAATAACCCGGCTATGGAACCAAGTGTTGCCAATATCGGTAACCAGATGCTGGGCGTGGATGACGGCGGATATGCCCTGCCATTTGAAGTGATAAGTATTTTATTGCTGGCGGCCCTGGTTGGTTGTATCGTGATCGCATTAAAAAGTAAACCCGAAACGAAATGATGGAGCCCGGACTATATCATTTGCTGTTCATCAGCGCTGCCCTGTTCTTCATCGGCGTGTTTGGTTTCTTTACCAGGAGAAACCTGGTGACCATGCTGATGAGTGTAGAACTGATACTGAACAGCGTGAACCTGAATTTCATTGCGTTCAATAAATACCTGTGGCCCGACAGGCTCGATGGGCTGTTCTTTACCATTTTCATAATCGCTATTGCCGCTGCTGAAGCAGCCGTGGCCATTGCTATAATTATAAACCTTTACCGCAGTCACCAATCCATTGATGTGGAGAATGCGGAGGAGTTGAGATATTAGCCCCTATCCCCTAAAGGGGGAAATGCAGAAGATTGATGTGAAGATGAATGCGGAGAATGAGGTTAAGGGGATTTTAAATAGGAATAAAGAAATAAAATTATAAACGAAATCAACCCCCCTCTCTTTTAGGAGAGGGTTGGGGTGAGGTAAAAATGCCCAACGCAACCTACATAGCGCTGATCCCTTTACTGCCACTGGTGGGCTTCATTATGCTTGGCCTGTTCGGTAGGAAATACTTTAAGAATACATCCGGCATCATCGGAACTACTTTGTTATTGGTTTCAACAGTATTGGCGATCTATACAGCGTATGAATATTTCTTTGAGTATGGAAAGGTGGATGGTGTTTATCAAAAACTTATTCCGTTAAAATATACCTGGCTGGAATTTTCCAAAGGCGTTTCCATCGATATGGGCATCATCCTCGACCCTATTTCGGTAATGATGCTGGTGGTGGTGACCTTTGTTTCATTGATGGTGCATATTTACAGTCTGGGGTACATGAAAGGAGAAGAACGGTTCCCGACTTACTATGCTTTCCTGGGCTTATTCACTTTCTCCATGCTGGGCCTGGTTATTTCTTCCAATATTTTCCAGATATATATATTCTGGGAACTGGTAGGCGTTTCGTCTTTCTTGCTGATCGGGTATTATTATGATAAACCCAGTGCGGTTGCTGCCTGTAAAAAAGCCTTCATCGTAACCAGGTTTGCCGACGTTGGATTTTTGATCGGCATATTGATCTTATCATTTTATTCCGGTACACTGGATTTTAATACGTTGATCGAAAAACTGACTTCTCCTGAAACAAATGAATATAAAACTGCAGCAGCAGCTTCGTTTCTTGGTGTATCTGCTTTAACCTGGGGCCTGGTGCTGGTATTCATTGGTGGCGCCGGAAAGAGCGCCATGTTCCCGCTGCATATCTGGCTGCCCGATGCGATGGAAGGACCAACACCCGTTTCGGCATTGATACATGCGGCAACCATGGTGGTAGCCGGTGTATTCCTGGTAGCAAGGTTGTTCCCGGTGTTTGCCATCTCATCTCCCAATGCATTGCTCCTCGTAGGTTATGTTGGCGCTGCTTCTGCATTGATCGCCGCATTGATCGCCTGCACCCAAACAGATATCAAAAGAGTGCTGGCGTATTCTACCATGAGCCAGATCGGCTATATGATGTTTGCATTGGGTGTTTCAAAGTATGGCGGAGAAGAAGGCCTGGGCTATACAGCATCCATGTTCCATTTGTTCACACATGCTATGTTCAAAGCATTGTTGTTCCTTGGAGCCGGCGCTGTTATACATTTCATTCACAGCAACGAGATGAAAGACATGGGCGGCTTGCGAAAATACCTGCCCATCACCCATATCACATTCTTAATTGCCTGCCTGGCCATTGCAGGGGTGCCGCCATTTGCCGGCTTCTTCAGCAAGGAAGAGATTTTACTGGCTGCATACCAGCATAACCCAACTATTTACTGGATCGCATTGATCACATCCGGACTTACGGCTTTTTATATGTTCCGCCTTTACTTCAATATCTTTTGGAGCAAGGGTGCTTCCCCCTCTCCTAAAGGAGAGGTTCACGGCGAGGGCGGCTTTGCCATGATGATGCCACTGCTGTTATTGGCTGTTGGTGCCGCTGCAGCAGGCTTTATTCCTTTCGGACATTTTGTAAGTTCTGACGGAACGAAATTGGAAAGCGAATTTCATTTACAGTTTTCTATTCTTCCTGTTGCTTTAGGATTAGCCGGCATTTTCACTGCCATGTGGCTGTATAAAAAACAAAATGAAAAACCGGATAAGATCGCTGCTTCATTAAGCGGTTTGTACAAAGCAGCTTACCATAAATTCTATATTGATGAGATATATATGTTCATCACAACAAAGATCATTTTTAATTTAATAGGAAGACCGGCAGCATGGTTTGATAAGAACGTAGTGGATGGCCTGGTGAATGTAACGGGTAATACCACGTTGAAGATATCAGAGGGCATAAAAAAAATTCAATCAGGTAAGGTACAGCAATACGCCATTTACTTTTTAGCAGGAGTGATCGGGCTGGCTTTGCTTTTTATTTATGTATGGAAGTAAAAAATAAAATAATGAACAAGGAACAAGGAATTTCGAATATCGAAGTATGCTTCTCCGATCATGGTTCTGCATTCCTTGTTCCTTGTCCGGTATTCAAATGAACTTATTACTACTTATATTAACTCCCCTGGCTACAGCAGTACTTGTATTGCTGATGCGGAATGCCACACAGGTAAGATGGGTCTCCTTCATTGGCGCTGCTGTTCAGCTGGCGCTTGCTTTTGTTTTGTTCTTTGCATTCCGCAATGAGCGCATGGCTGGTAATACAGCCGAAATGCTTTTCCAGGTACAGTACAACTGGTTTCCTGCCTGGCATATCAGTTTTCATTTGGGGGTAGATGGCATTTCCATAGCAATGATCCTGCTAACGGCATTTGTTGTGATCGCAGGTGTGCTTGTTTCCTGGAATGTTGAGAAGATGACAAAGGAGTTTTATTT
>DAOLIP010000009.1:0-51671 GCA_035328475.1 Ferruginibacter sp. | reverse complement strand
TCGCAGGTGTGCTTGTTTCCTGGAATGTTGAGAAGATGACAAAGGAGTTTTATTTCCTGCTCATCTTACTGAGCCTTGGGGCATATGGGTTTTTCATCTCACTCGATCTCTTTATTTTATTTTTCTTCCTGGAGATCGCCGTAATTCCCAAATACCTGCTCATTGGTGTATGGGGAAGCGGTAAAAAAGAATACAGCGCCAATAAGCTGGCATTGATGCTGATGGGAGGATCGGCGCTTGTATTGGTGGGTCTGTTGGGAATTTACTTCAACGCCCCGGAAAGAACATTTGACCTTGTAACACTTTCTCATAGCTTCATTTCGCCAGAAGTACAGGCGATATGTTTTCCATTGCTGTTTGTCGGTTTCGGTGTGTTCACGGCCTTGTTCCCATTTCATACCTGGGTGCCCGATGGTCATTCTTCTGCACCCACAGCCGGTTCCATGTTCCTGGCGGGTATCTCTATGAAACTGGGCGGCTATGGCTGTTTACGGGTGGCCACCTATATATTGCACGATGCAGCAAACGATTATTCAAACATCATCATCATCCTTTCTGTAATCGCCATTTTATACGGTGCCTTTGCCACGATGATGCAGAAGGACCTGAAATATATCAATGCGTATTCATCGGTAAGTCATTGTGGTTTTGTTTTACTGGGCATCGGCATGATGACCAAAACATCCATGACCGGGGCCGTGATGCAGATGGTATCGCATGGGTTGATGACAGCCCTCTTCTTCGCCGTTATTGGCATGATATATCAACGTACACATACCCGGGAGGTAGATGAAATGGGCGGACTGCTTAAACGAATGCCCTTTATAGGTACAGTATTATTTATTGTGGGTTTGTGTTCACTCGGTTTACCGGGCCTGAGTGGTTTTGTGGCCGAAATGACCGTGTTCATGGGTTCCTGGGAAAGACCGGATACATTCAGTCGTGTAGCAACCATATTATCTTGTCTTTCACTGGTTGTCACGGCTGTTTATATTTTACGGGCTATAACGAAGACCGCAATGGGTCCTTTGAAAGAGGAGTTTAAGAATTTAACCGACGCCACCTGGAACGAAAAACTGGCTGCCATCATCCTGGTAGTGGGTATTCTTGCAGTTGGCACCGCACCGTTCTGGCTCAACGATTTAATAAACCCGGCCACTGAACTGATACATAAAAATCTAATGATGATGAAGCCCATCGATTAAGTATGAATGAAATGCTGACGATAATGAAAAGTGAACTGCTGGTTACGGCCATCATCTTCCTGCTGCTGTTCATAAAACTGGGCAGGGGAGTGAAGAACGAAACCATGCTGTTATTGATACAGGTGTTGTTACTGTTGAATTTTATAGCCGGGTTTTTCTTCAATGCAGAAGGAGCCCTTTTTGACAGCATGTATGTGAGCACAAACCTGATCGTTCTGCAGAAAAATATCCTGAACCTGGGCGTATATCTTATTTCTTTATTGTTCAGCGGCTGGCTCAAAAGATCAGAACACATGCCGGAATTTTTCATCCTGTTGTTGTCTGCTTTGCTGGGAATGTTCCTTCTCATCTCCAGCGGTAACTTGCTGATGTTCTTTTTAGCACTTGAGCTTTCCACCATACCCGTTGCAGCCATGGCTAATTTTGACCTGGATAAAAAACGGTCTTCCGAAGCAGCCATGAAGATGATACTGTCTTCGGCATTCTCTTCCGGCATTTTACTCTTTGGCATTTCGCTTATGTATGGAGCAACGGGTACCATCAGTTTTTCTGAAATGCCGCAACACCTTACCGGAACGCCGTTGCAGGTACTTGCCTTTGTATTCCTGTTTGCAGCCTTCGCTTTTAAATTATCCATTGTACCGTTTCATTTATGGACAGCCGATGTGTACGAAGGCTCGCCCATGGCTGCTACGTCATTCTTATCAGTGATATCAAAAGGAGCCGTTGCCTTTATCTTCATTTCTGCTTTGTACAAAGTGTTTCAGCCCATGCAGCATATATGGTACAATATGGTGATGATATTATCCATTGCTACCATGATCACCGGCAACCTGTTTGCCTTGCGGCAACAGAACATCAAACGCTTCCTGGCCTTTTCCTCCATTGCACAGGTAGGTTTTATATTGGTGGGCATCAGCGCCGGTTCCAAAGAAGGATTGTCGTCGGTGGTTTATTTTATACTCATCTATATCTTTTCAAACCTGGCGGCATTTGGGGTGGCTTCTGCCATTGAATCACAAACCGGAAAGGAAAATATCAACGACTATAAAGGGCTGTATCAAACCAATCCATTCCTGGGTTGGGTGCTGGCCCTGGCCCTATTCTCGTTGGCAGGCATACCGCCAACAGCAGGATTCTTCGGAAAATTATTCCTGCTTACTGCCGGTGCTTCCAATGGAAGTTATTTCTTTATTACCATCGCAGCGCTCAATATGATTATCTCCCTGTATTATTACCTGCGGGTGATACGGGCTGTATTCATGGAAAAGAATGAAGAGCCAATAGCAAAAGTGCAGGCCGATCTTTCTGCCAAACTGGGATTGATCATTTGTGCGGCAGGTATTGTGCTGGTGGGTTTACTGAGCTGGATATATGATTACATAGAAAAGCTGGTTTAGAAGTTTAGGAGTTTAGAGGTTTAGTTTTTATCGCCTCATTCCTAAACTCCTAAACTCCTAAACTCCTAAACTATTATATGGCAATAAATAAAAATCACGAATTTGAAGAACTGGATGGCGTTAAATGCGGCATCGTGGAAAAGAATGTGTCGCCCGAAAGAGTTGAGTTCTTAAAAAAGATATTGGAGTATAACCGCTTTACAGTTGTGGTGATCCCTTCTCCGCCGCCTAAAGTTGCCCCCGCACCCGTGGCTAAGCCGGTAGCAGAAGGAGAAGCTGCTGCTCCTCCTCCGCCCGCTCCTGCACCAATACCCGAACTGCCTAAAACGTTTACCGTGGGCGTTACTGATTATACCTTCAATACCATTAATGCCATTTACGGCAGGCTGCTTAAAACACCTGATGGGCATGTGGTTACTATGGCTTACTGGCTGCAAAAGGAGAATGTGAGCCATGATGAGGTTCCCTACTACGAAGCTAAATAACTTCGGTTTTCTCTATTGTTTTTAACTGATAAAAATCAACTTTCCCGGTGACGGATGTTTCCCATAATTGGCCCATGATGCCCTAACTATGCAGGGTACCAAGTTCTACAATTATGGCAAACAGATCAAAGGCCGGAAAGTATATCTACTTCTTTGGCGGCGGCAAAGCCGATGGAAATGAATCAATGAAAAATTTACTGGGTGGTAAGGGCGCCAATCTTGCTGAAATGGCAGGGCATCCCAAACTGCGTTTACCGGTTCCCCCGGGGTTTACCGTAACCACTGAAGTATGTACCTATTTCTACGCCAATAAAAAAACATACCCGAAAATTTTAAAGGTCCAGGTGCAGGAAGCACTTGCCCGGATCGAAAAACTCACCGGTAAAAAATTCGGTGACGTAAATAATCCCTTATTACTTTCCGTTCGTTCGGGTGCCCGCAAGAGCATGCCGGGTATGATGGAGACCGTATTGAACGTCGGGCTGAATGAAAATACCATCAAGGGCATTATAGCACACAGCGGCGACGAACGTTTTGCCTATGATGCATACCGCCGCCTGATCATGATGTATGCCGATGTGGTGATGGAAAAAGCAGCCGGCGTTGAACCCAAACACGGCAAAGGCATCCGTAAGATACTGGATGAAAAACTGGAACATATAAAACAGGCGAGAGGCTATAACAGCGATACCGATCTTACCGTAAACGAACTCAAAGAGCTTGTACGGGATTATAAGAAAACAGTGAAGAAAGTATTGGGTAGAGAATTCCCTGATGATCCCTATGAACAGATGTGGGGTGGCATCAGCGCTGTATTTGCCAGCTGGAACGGCAAGCGGGCCATTGAATACCGCCGCATTGAAAAGATACCCGATGAATGGGGTACCGCTGTAAATGTGCAGGCCATGGTATTTGGTAATATGGGTAACAACAGTTGTACAGGTGTTGCCTTTACCAGGAACCCGGGCAACGGCGAGAATGAATTCTATGGCGAATACCTGGTGAATGCCCAGGGTGAAGATGTGGTAGCAGGTATCCGTACGCCGGCACCGGTGAACGAATATTCAAAAAATGCACAAAGCAAACAATTCACCACGCTGGAAAAATTAATGCCCGCTTTATACAAAGAGTTGTTCGATTACCAGCGAAAGCTGGAGCGGCATTACAAAGATATGCAGGATATTGAGTTCACCATTGAAAAAGGAACACTGTATATGCTGCAATGCCGGGTGGGTAAACGGAATGGTGTGGCTGCCGTTCGCATGGCAACAGAAATGCATAAAGAAAAACTGATAGATACCAAAACAGCGATCAAGAGAGTTGCTCCAAACCAATTGGTGGAATTGTTACTTCCTATGCTTGATCCCAAAGCAGAACAATTGGCAGCGGTGATTGCAAAAGGGTTGCCCGCAGGGCCTGGTGGCGCCAAAGGCCGTGTGGTATTCTCTTCTGCTGATGCGGTGGCATGGGCGGCTAAGGGCGAGAAAGTGATCCTGGTAAGAGAAGAAACCTCTCCCGAAGACGTGGATGGCATGCACAAGGCAAAAGCGATCTTAACAACAAAAGGTGGTATGACATCGCACGCTGCATTGGTTGCACGGGGTTGGGGTAAATGCTGCATTGTTGGTTGCGGCGATATTGAGATACATGCCGACACCAAAACCTTTCATGCAAAAAATGGCGTGATCATTAAGGAAGGAGAATGGATAAGTCTGAATGGCACCCGTGGACTGGTGTACGAAGGAAGTATGGCATTGGTTGATATCGACATTGATAAGAATCAGTCTTACAAAGACCTGATGAAACTGGTGGATAAGGTGAAACAGATCGGCGTACGAGCCAATGCAGAAACGCCGGAAGATGCCATTCATGCCGTTAAGTTCGGAGCCGAAGGTATTGGCCTGTTCCGTACCGAGCACATGTTTTATGGCGAGGGCAGTGAAGAACCATTATTCCAGTTGCGCAAAATGATCGTAAGCAAAACAGAAAAAGAAAGAAGGGAAGCGCTGAATGGTTTGTTCAAGTATGTGAAAAAAGACGTGAAGGATACATTAAGTGTGATGAAAGGATATCCCGTTACCATCCGTTTACTGGATCCGCCATTGCATGAGTTTGTGCCGCATGATAAAGACAAGTTGAAACAATTGAGCAAGGAACTCGGTATCAGCATGGGTATGCTCAACAGGCGGGTATTGGCTTTGCACGAGAACAACCCGATGCTTGGTCACCGGGGTGTTCGCCTGGGCATCAGTTATCCCGAAATAACCGAAATGCAGGTACGTGCCATTTTTGAAGCAACCGCCGAGTTGCATAAGGCAGGAAAAAAAGCATTTCCCGAGATCATGGTTCCGGTAACGGTTATCGTGCATGAGCTGCGTCATCAGAAAGAAATTGTGAACCGGGTATATAAAGAAGTGTGTGAAAGAATGGGTGTGAAAAAGATACCTTACTTATTCGGCACGATGATCGAAACGCCCCGTGCCGCCTTACGTGCCGAATTCATGGCAAAGGAAGCCGATTTCTTCAGTTTTGGAACCAATGACCTTACCCAGATGAGTTTTGGTTTCAGCCGGGATGATATCGGCGGGTTCTTACCAAAATATCTTGATCTGAAAATTCTGCCCGATGATCCGTTCCAGACCATCGACCAGGAAGGCATTGGCCAGTTGATAAAAGCAGGAACAGAAAGAGGCCGTATCACCAAACCAAAACTGGAAGTAGGTATTTGCGGCGAACACGGAGGTGATCCGGAGAGTGTGAAGTTCTGTCACCGCATTGGTATGAACTACGTAAGCTGTTCTCCATTCCGGGTGCCGATATCCCGCCTGGCAGCGGCACATGCAGCGATTGACAGTCCACGTAAAAAAATATAAATCCTTAAACAGGCAGCCTGTAAAACCATTACAGGCTGTTTTACAAGATGAGTATCTGGAAAAATATCATTCAAAGGCCTACCTGATGGTTCTTACAATTTCCCTGTAAGCAACAATTTTTTCCAGTAACAGCTCCGGCTGTTTAAATCATCATCAATGAAAACAATTATTGAGCCCTTCCGCATAAAATCGGTGGAACCCATTTATTTCACCACGAAGGAAGAACGGAGGGAAATTCTGAAGAAGGCAGATTACAACTCTTTCCGTATTCATGCCAATGACGTACTTATTGACCTTCTTACCGACAGCGGCACCAGTGCCATGAGTAGTAACCAATGGGCCGGCATCATGCAGGGCGATGAATCCTATGCAGGCAGCAGCAGTTTCTTCAAGTTTGAAGATTCGGTACGTAGCATCACCGGTATGCCTTATATCATTCCCACCCACCAGGGCAGGGCGGCCGAAAAAATAATCTTCACCATCCTGGGAGGCAAGGGAAAATATTTTATCAGCAATACCTTGTTTGACACCACAAGGGCCAATATTGAATTCTCCGGCGCCGAAGGAATTGACTGTTTATGCGAAGAAGGCAAACTTCCAACGGTACCAGCTCCTTTTAAAGGGAATATGGATATAGATGCATTGCGGAAAGCGATTAAAGAAAAAGGGGCAGAAAATATTCCGATGGTCATTATTACCGTAACAAATAATTCGGGAGGAGGACAACCGGTGAGTATGCGGAACATTAAGGACGTACGCAACGTCTGCGATGAATTTAATATTCCTCTCTTTATTGACGCCTGTCGCTTTGCAGAGAATTCTTACTTCATCAAATTAAGAGAGGAAGGCTATGCTGATAAAACGGTTCCTGAAATTGCAAGAGAACTTTTTTTGTATGCCGATGGATGTACCATGAGTGCGAAGAAAGATGCGTTTGCAAACATCGGCGGCTTTTTGGCAATGAGAGATCTTGACCTGGCGATGCGATGCAGGAACCTGCTCATCATTACCGAAGGATTTACTACCTATGGCGGTTTGGCGGGTCGTGACCTGGAAGCCATTGCCATTGGCCTGCAGGAAGTGATGGACGAACATTACCTGCAATACCGTATCCGCAGTATTGAGTACCTCACTAATAAACTGGTAGATGCCGGAGTACCGGTGATGCAGCCGGCTGGCGGACATGCGGTCTATCTCGATGGCAAAGCATTTCTGCCTCATATACCTGTTGATCAATATCCCGGCCAGTCGCTGGTTTGTGCCTTGTATGAAGAAGGCGGCATACGGGGAGTAGAGATCGGTTCACTCATGTTTGGAAAGTATGATGATACCGGAAAATTAATTCCTGCACAAATGGAACTGGTTCGCCTGGCCATTCCAAGAAGGGTGTATACACAAAGCCATATTGATTATGTATCCGAAGTGATCATTGAGGTATTCAACAGAAGAAATGAACTGAAAGGATTAACCATAACTGAAGAAACGCCGTTGCTGCGCCACTTCACGGCTAAACTAAAACCAGTATGAAAATAGTATCAGGACTAAAGTCCTTCTTATGACAATGCAGTTGCCCCGGCCTGAAGGCCAGGGCAACAAAAAAGCCTGTATGAGAATTAAACCTGGACCAAGCAATAATTGACCAGGGCTTTAGCCCAATATTTTAATTAAAAATTTTTTATGATGAAACAAACGATAAGAAAAAGCTGGGCCGAGCCTTACAAAATAAAAATGGTGGAGCTGTTGAAAATGACAACGCCCGCCCAGCGAAAAAAAGCCATGCAGGATGCAGGCTTCAATACTTTTTTATTAAAGTCGGAAGACGTTTATATTGACCTGCTTACCGACAGCGGCACCAGTGCCATGAGCGACCGGCAATGGGCCGGCATGATGATGGGCGATGAAGCCTATGCAGGCAGCCGTAACTTTTATCACCTGGAAGAAGTAGTAAAAGATGTTTATGGCTACAAGTATTTAATACCTACGCACCAGGGCCGTGGTGCAGAGAATATTCTCTCTAAAATTCTGATAAAGAAAGGAGACATTATTCCCGGCAATATGTATTTCACTACCACCAGGCTGCACCAGGAACTGGCCGGCGGAAAATTTGAGGACATCATCATTGATGAAGCGCATGACCCGGAGAATGAGCATCCTTTTAAAGGAAATGTAGACCTGAACAAACTGGAAGCGCTGATAAAAAAATACGGCGCCAAAAGAATTCCTTATATCAGCATTGCCACCAGTGTGAATATGGCAGGTGGCCAGCCTATCAGTATAAAAAATTTAAAGGAACTGCGGGCATTGACTAAAAAGCACAACATCCGCATCATACATGACATGACCCGGGTGGCAGAGAATGCACACTTCATTCAGCAACGGGAGAAAGGATATGCGAACAGATCGATCAAGGCAATTGTAAAGGAGATATGCTCTTATACCGATGGGGCCACCATGAGTGCCAAAAAAGACGCACTGGTGAACATCGGCGGTTTTTTGGCGGTTAATGAATGGGATGTTTTTGAAGAAGCAAGGAACATGGTAGTGGTGTACGAGGGGTTGCATACTTATGGAGGCCTTGCCGGCCGTGATATGGAAGCCATGGCCATCGGTATCCGTGAAAGTGTGAACGATGATCACATGCACGCCCGGGTGGGGCAGGTGATCTATCTTGGAGAGAAGATGACCGGATACGGGGTACCCATTGTAAAACCAATTGGCGGGCATGGCATATTTGTGGATGCAAAGAAATTCCTGCCGCATATTCCGCAATACCAGTTCCCGGCGCAAACACTCGCAGCAGCGGTTTACCTTGATTCGGGCGTACGCACCATGGAAAGAGGTGTTGTATCTGCCGGAAGAAAAGCGAACGGGGAAAATTATTTTCCAAAGCTTGAACTGGTACGGTTTACCATTCCACGCCGGGTATATACACAGGCGCATATGGATGTGATCGCCGAATCAACGGCCCGGGTTTATGAACGCCGTGATAAGATCAAGGGACTGAAGATGATCTATGAACCGAAATACCTACGCTTCTTCCAGGCAAGATTTGAACAATTGAAATGATCATTGTGTAACAGCTGTATCTTCCCGGCTCCAGTTCAGTTTTTTACCAAAGCCTAAGCTGGAGTCGGTGAATTTAACACGGTTGATCTGCAGCGTCCATACTTCGCCGGCAATGGCAAGTGCCCCGGGATTCTTACGGTAGTAAAAGGAAGCAGCTGCTTTTGCAGACGGGTGGTCAGCTGGTAACAGGATCCCTTCAAACTGCAAACCCATTACATGTAACCTGCTTAATTTATCAGGGAGTATTGTTCCTGCCACGTACGGGTTCTTTGAAAGAATTAAAGTATGCTGAGTATCAGCAGATGATTTGTAATACAACAACTGCTCGTTGCTGTTGTATGCATAAAAGCAACTGAAACAATATGGCTGGCCTTGTTCATCCACGCAACACACACTGGCGCAGGTCTGTTCTTTTATGTAATCGGTTATCTTGTTTGTCATAGCGGTTTGATTATTTTTATTTGATCCCTTCCAGTATTTTGATATAATTGCTCCTTTCATAAGCGGTGGGGTCGGCGATATTCTGCTGGCTCATGATACCCCGGAAAGCATCTACACTGTCGAAGCCCATCATATACATCCAGTCGTTCACTTCTTTATTCATGGTTTTAAGATATGGGATACCATTCTTGTAAAGAGACGAAGCGGTCATCACCACTTCGGCCCCGGCCAGTAAATATTTGATCACTTCCACAGCGCTTTGTACACCGGTGGTGGCGGCCAGCGATAATTTCACCTTGCCGTATAAAAGGGCGATCCACAGTAACGGCAAGCGGATCTCATTCGATTCGCTATAATGCAGGTCGGTCTTTATCACTAATTCATTGATGTCGAAATCGGGTTGATAAAACCGGTTGAATAAAACCAGCGCATCGGCCCCTGCATTTTTCATCCGCATGGCCATATTGCCCATGGCGCTGAAATAGGGATTGATCTTTACGGCCACAGGGATCTGCACGGTTTGTTTGATATTCTCAATGATGTTGAGATAGCGGTGCTCCACTTCGGCGGTAGACATGGTAATATCACCCGGTATGAAAAAGATATTCACTTCAATGCCATCAGCACCTGCCTGCTGCATCTGTTTTGAGTAGTCGATCCAGCCTTCGTTGGTAATTCCGTTCAGGCTGGCGATCACCGGCATCTTCACCCTTTCTTTTGCCTTGCGGATATTTTCCAGGTATTCATCAATGCCCGCTTTAAAATCGTCGAGCCCCGGAAAATAGTCCATTGCTTCGGGGAAGGCATAAGAAGTTTCTGACATTACACTGTTGAAGACCGCTTCTTCTTTGCGTATCTGCTCTTCAAACAACGAGAACAGTACAACCGCACCGGCGCCATTATCTTCCATCTTCACAATATTATCTGTATGCTCAGATAAGGTACAGGCAGAAACAACAATGGGAGAATCTAATTTCAATCCCATATAAGTGGTATGCATTTTCATAACATTGTTTTTTGTTCATAGTTAATGGCTCACTGTTCATAGTAATGGCCGGCTTTATTCTATGAACCATTAACTATGAACTATTGGCTTCTATGCTACCGGAACAAAATCACTTGCCTTCTTGGTAGCCAGTTCTTCGTATGTTTTCCATTTCAGGTTCACCAGTTCCTGCGCACGCTTCATCAGGTTATCTGCCGCTTCCGGGTTGGTCATAGTGAGTACTTTATACCGCAACTCATTGTAGGCATAATCTTTCAGGGAAATATTCGGCCTTGGTGAATCCAGCACAAACGGGTTTTGATTTTTCTTTCTCAGTACAGGATTGTAGCGAAGCAATGGCCAGTGACCACTTGCCACGGCTTTATGCTGCTGGCCCAATCCATCTTTCAGGTCGTAGCCATGTGCAATGCAGTGGCTGTATGCTAAAATGATGGAAGGGCCATCGTATGCTTCGGCTTCTCTCATAGCCAACAATGCCTGCTGCGGGTTGGCGCCAAAAGCAACCCTTGCCACATATACATTACCATAAGAGATGGCCTGCATGGCCAGGTCTTTTTTACCACCGGCCTTACCGCCTGCTGCAAATTTTGCAGTGGCTGCTGTAGGAGTCGACTTGGATGATTGTCCACCGGTATTGGAATACACTTCCGTATCCAGTACCAGTATGTTGATATTTCTTCCGCTTGCGAGTGCATGATCCAGGCCGCCATAACCGATATCATAAGCCCAGCCATCGCCGCCCACTAACCATACACTTCGGCGAACGAGCTGATCGGCCATAGATAATAAATGTGTGGCCCTGGATGATGTTATCCCTTTCAGTTTTGCTTTCAATCCATCCACCCGCTGATGCTGCAGTACTAATTCAGATTCCAATGTTTGCGGAGCATCTAATATTTCGTTTACATAATCTTCACCCAATTCATCTTTCATCTCCAGCAATAATTGCCTGGCAACTGCCAGTTGTTTATCGGCGGTGATGCGCATACCCAAACCAAACTCTGCATTGTCTTCAAATAATGAATTACTCCATGCCGGTCCACGGCCCTCTTTATTCTTTGCCCAGGGTGTGGTTGGTAAATTGCCTCCATATATAGAGGAACAACCGGTTGCATTGGCAACAAGTAACCGGTCGCCGAATAATTGAGATAATAACTTTAGATACGGTGTTTCGCCGCAACCGGCGCAGGCGCCGCTGAATTCAAACAAGGGTTCCAGGAACTGGGCGCCATGTACGGTAGAGAAATCGATCTTTGAACGGTCGTTCCAGGGAATGTTCTCAAAGAAACCGATGTTCTTTTTTTCTTTTTGCAGGATAGGTTCTTTATTATCCAGGTTGATGGCCTTGCGGTTGCGGTTGGCCGGGTCAGTAGCCGGGCAAACCTCTACACATAAATTGCAGCCGGTGCAGTCTTCCACATATACCTGCAGTGAATACTTTGTTTCTGGAAATCCTCTTGCATTGATGGGTGCAGATTTGAAACCCTCCGGTGCCTTGCCTAAGAATTTTTCATTGTAGAACTTGGCACGTATCACGCTGTGCGGACAAACATAGGCACAGTTGCCGCACTGGATACAAACATCCGGCTCCCAAACAGGTACCAGGTCGGCAATGTTTCTTTTCTCCCACTGCGTAGTGCCGCTGGGATAGGTTCCGTCAACAGTCATCTTGCTTACGGGAATATCATCGCCATGGCCCGACATCATCATAGCCGTAACTTCTTTTACAAAGGCTGGCGCTTTGTCGGATACCGTTAACAGGTCAACCGATGCAGCAGATACTTTTTTGGGATAACTTACTTCATACAAATGAGCAAGCGTTTCATCCACCGCTTTAAAATTCTGCTCAATTACCTTAGGGCCTTTTTTAAAATAGGTTTTTTCAATGGCTTTTTTAATTTGTTTAATGGCATCATCTTTTGGCAATACACCCGATAAAGCAAAATAGCAGGTTTGCATGATGGTGTTGATGCGGCCACTCATGCCGGTATCTCTTGCAACGGTGGTTGCATCGATCACGTAAAGCTTTATCTTTTTATCGATTAATTGTTGCTGAACCTGTCCCGGTAACTTATTCCATACCTCTTCTTTGGGGTATGGACTGTTCAACAGGAAGGTAGCGCCTTCACCCGCAGATTCCAGCATCTCCACTTTCTCTACAAAGTTGAACTGGTGACAGGCAATGAAATCGGCTTTGGAAATTAAATAGGGAGCCCTGATCGGTTTGGGGCCGAAACGCAAATGAGAAACTGTTCTGGCGCCGGACTTTTTGGAATCGTATACAAAATAGCCCTGTGCAAACAGATCAGTGTTCTCCCCAATAATTTTAATGGTATTCTTGTTGGCGCCAACGGTTCCGTCGGCGCCCAGGCCAAAGAACAGGCCCTGCCTCCATTCGCTTTCGTCTAATTTAAATGTAGGATCGTATGCCAGGCTGGTGAAAGTAATATCGTCATTGATACCAACCGTAAAACCATTCTTTGGATTGTCTTTTTTCAGTTCATCATAAACGGCTTTCACCATGGCCGGTGTAAATTCTTTTGATGACAGACCGTAACGACCGCCAACAATATTGGGAAGTTTTTTCAACTTACCCTGTTGCAATGCTTCTACCAATGTGGCCAGTACATCCTGGTACATGGGTTCGCCCGCTGCGCCTGATTCCTTCGTTCTGTCCAATACGGCAATCGATCTTACAGTGGCAGGTAATGCGTTAATAAAATGTGATAAAGAGAAAGGCCTGTACAGGCGAACAACGATCACACCTGTCTTTCTTCCTTGTTTGTTCAAAGCATTCACTGTTTCTTCCACGGTTTCGCCGCCAGATCCCATAATGATAGTTAGTTCTTCTGCATCCGCAGCACCGGTATATTCGAACAGTTCATATTTTCTCCCGGTGAGTTTTGCAAAATCATTCATCACTTCTTGCACGATACCGGGAGTGTTATTATAAAATATATTTACGGTTTCTCTTCCCTGGAAATACACATCGGGGTTTTGTGCCGTACCGCGGATGAATGGGGTCTCGGGGTTCAATCCTCTTTTGCGGTGGGCAATAACCAATTCATCAGGAACCATTGATCTTATTTGATCGTCGCTCAGCAATTCCAGTTTATTCACTTCATGCGAAGTGCGGAAGCCGTCAAAGAAATGTACAAAGGGAATCCTGGATCTTAATGAAGCAACCTGTGCTATCAATGCAAAATCATGCGCTTCCTGTACGCTGGCAGAGCTCAGCATGGCAAAGCCGGTTGTTCTTGCAGCCATCACGTCCTGGTGATCGCCAAAGATGGATAAACCCTGGGCTGCCAATGAACGGGCCGCCACATGAAATACGCAAGCCGTTAATTCACCGGCGATCTTATACATATTCGGCAACATCAGCATCAAGCCTTGTGATGCTGTGAATGTGGTAGTGAGTGAACCGGTTTGTAATGCACCATGTACTGTTCCGGCAGCGCCGCCTTCACTCTGCATTTCAATTACGTCGGGCACATTGCCCCAGATATTCTTAGTTCCTTTTGATGCCCACTCATCGGCCAGTTCGGCCATGGTGGAAGAAGGCGTGATGGGATAAATAGCGCATACTTCATTGATGCGATACGCCACATAAGCAGCGGCTTCATTTCCATCGATGGTTGCAACGGTTTTATTTTTATTTGACATTGTTGACAGCATTAACAGGTTCGGGAATCATTTCTATGGCGTGGCAGGGGCATTGTTCGTAACATACTGCACAACCGGTACAGGCATCGTAATTGAATTTATAGCGATTGCCTTTGCCCAATTTGATAATGGCATCTTCGGGGCAGGCACCAAAGCAGCCATCGCATTCAAAACAGTTCCCGCAGCTTAAACAGCGTTGCGCTTCAAACCGTGCTTCCGCTTCATTCAGGCCATGAATTACTTCATTAAAACTTTTAACAGCAACAGCAGGAGCCAGTTTATCCTGTTCCTTTTGCGGCGCATCGGTTTTGTACCACATGTGCAGCTTTTTATAACTGGCGGTTTGATGTTTGTCTGGTTTGATATAAGGCTTCTGCATCAAATAGCCATTGATGTATTTAGCCGCTTTCTTTCCATGGCCAATGGCAATGGTTGCACTTCGGTTTTCGCCGGGCAGCATATCGCCACCGGCAAAAATGCCTTCACTGCCGGTCATGCGTTGTGCATCTGTTATTACCGTACCGTCGTCATTTATTTTTATATTGGAAACAGGGCGAAGAAAACCGGAATCCGTTTCCTGCTTATTGGCATTGATCAGCACATCGGCTTCCACTATTTCAAATTCACCGGTACCAACTGCCTTGCCTTTTTCTGTTTTCATTATTTCCAGGATGACTTTTTTATTTTCTATGCGGCTGATGCTGCGGTATAGCTTTACATCTACACCTTCTGCCAGTGCATCTTCGGTCTCATAATCATAAGCAGGCATCATCTTATTATCTCCGTAGAAGTAAACAGCCGTATCGGAGCCAAAGCGTTTTGTAATTCTTGAAATGTATAAGGCCAGTTTACCGCCACCGTAAACCATCACCTTCTTTTTTGTAAATGGAGCAGGATCTGTTTTGGACCTTTCGAAAAAGGAGAAAGCGTCGGTGATATGAACCGAATTATCGTGTTTAAATTCTTCTTCGTGGATCAGTTGTGCGCCGATGGAAACATATACTGCATCAAAATTACCGGCCTGTTTTTCGGCCAGTACGTCATCCACTTTCCGGTTCAGAACGATCTTTACCTCTAAATTCTTAATGCGTTCGATCTCGGCATCAAGAATGTCTTTTGGCAAACGGTAATCAGGGATACCGGTTCTTAATAAACCACCCGCTTCTTTACCGGCTTCATAAATTTCCACGGTGTGGCCCATCCTGGCCAGGTGATAAGCTGCAGAAAGCCCGGACGGACCGGCGCCAATCACCAGCACTTTCTTATGTGTTGTATATGCTACATATTGTATGGGCCAGTTTTGCCTGATGGCTTCATCGCCAATATATCTTTCAACTGCATGGATGTTAATGGTATTGTCGATATGATTGCGGTTACAGCCGGTTTCGCAGGGTTTTACACAAACCCGGCCCATGATAGCCGGGAAAGGGCAATCTTCCAGGATGGTTTGAAACGCTTCAAAATAATTTCCCGCCTGTGCGTACGAAAGCCAGGCCTGTATGTTCTCTCCCGCCGGGCAGGCGCTGTTGCAGGGGGGCATAAAATCCATGTAAACGGGCCGGCGGGAACGGCTGTGGCCGGTACCTTCGGCATGGGTGAGCAGGTCTACCGGTTTGGTGATATCTGTTGAAGCCATGATTTGGTTTTTGAATGGCGTAATGAATCAGCCTTGCGGGCCGAATAAGCACCAGCAAAATATGGCCAATGGGCAAAAAGGAAGGTGACGTAGTTCAAGGGAAAGACTGATATTCATCAGCCGGGTACAAAAAAACCCGCCAGGGATTGGCGGGCTGTACAATTTTTATTATAGAAGGCCTATGAGATCGCTTTTAAAATAATGTCCTTAACGTCTTTCAAAGCTACTCTTTCCTGTGTCATCGTATCGCGGTAACGTATGGTTACGGTGTTATCTTCCTTTGTCTGGTGATCGATGGTTACACAGAATGGGGTGCCGATGGCATCCATGCGGCGATAGCGTTTGCCGATGGCATCTTTTTCTTCATAAAAACAATGGAAGGCCTGTTTGCATTCGTTCATCAGTTCTTTTGCTATTTCAGGCAGCCCGTCTTTTTTTAACAACGGAAGAATGGCCAGTTTGGTAGGGGCGATCTTTGCCGGGATCTTTAGTACCACCCGGCTGTCTTCTGTGCCGTCTTCCTTGGTCCATTTTTCACCTGCATAGGCAAGACTGATGATGGTGAGAAATAAACGGTCAAGTCCAACGGAAGTTTCCACAACGTATGGAATATAGTTACCAAAAGGCTTTCCGTCTTCCTTCAGGTCGTTATCGAAGTATTGTATTTTCTTTTTACTGAATTCCTGGTGCTGTTTCAGATCAAAATCTGTCCGGGAGTGAATGCCTTCCAGTTCTTTCCAACCAAAAGGAAATTCAAATTCAATATCTAAAGCCGCATCGGCATAATGTGCCAGCTTCACATGATCATGAAAACGTAATTTACCCGCAGGGATGCCCAGGCTCTCGTGCCATTTCTTTCTTTCTTCCTTCCAGAAATTATACCATTCCATTTGTGTGCCGGGGCGAACGAAGAACTGCATTTCCATCTGTTCAAACTCCCGCATGCGGAAAATAAATTGTCTTGCTACGATCTCGTTGCGAAACGCCTTACCGGTTTGAGCAATACCAAAAGGAATTTTCATTCGGCCGGTCTTCTGCACATTGAGGAAGTTTACAAAAATACCTTGTGCGGTTTCGGGACGCAGGTAAACAATATTGTCATCGGGATTATCTGAAGCAACAGCGCCAAACTCTGTTTTAAACATCAGGTTAAACTGGCGAACGTCGGTCCAGTTAGCCGTTTTACTGATGGCGCATTTTATGTTGTTGTCCTCGATCAGTTTTTTTAAGCCTGCATAATCATCTTTAGCCAGCAAGGCATCCATGGAAGTCAGGATATCATCAGCCAGTTTATCGTTGCCCGTTGTTCGTTGTTCGTCTGCGAATGTTTCAATCAAATGATCCACCCGGTATCTTTTCTTGCTGTCTTTATTATCAATCATCGGGTCGCTGAAATTATCCACGTGGCCGCTGGCCTTCCAGGTGGTGGGGTGCATAAAGATGGCGGCATCAATACCCACGATGTTGTCGTGCAACTGGGTCATGCTCTTCCACCAGTAATCCCGGATATTCTTTTTGAGCTGGGCGCCGTTCTGGCCATAATCATATACCGCTGCCAGGCCGTCATAAATTTCAGATGACTGGAAAATATAGCCGTATTCCTTGCAGTGGGAGATGAGTTCCGCAAAATTATTCTGTTCGTTTGCCATAGGGCGCAAAAGTAAGCTAAAACTCAAAATTTTTGACCATTCATTTGTAGTGATCCGGCCCGCCAATCTTATATCTTTGGAAAATATAAATCCACATCATTGAATATGCTCACCGAAGAAAAGATCAGGCAGGTAAAAAAGGAATTGCGGTCGGGCGTGCCCCAGGGGGAAATTAAACATCAATTACTCAGCGAGGGGTATTCGGAAGAAGAGATAAGCAGCATATTCATGCCGCATCAATACGATATGCGTAACTGGTACCTGGTCTTTGCCATTGTTTTCTTCATAGCAGGAATTCTTTTCTTCAGCCTGTTCCTGGTTGCAGCGTCTGCGGTCATGTTCTCTGTATATTATATGGAGAGAAAGAAGTTTGACAAAGAAAGATCACCGTAACTTTTCATTTTGCTTGTGTCGTTCTCCATCCCTCAAATTCTTTTTTTCAAAGTTCTTCTGCAGCGCTTCGGTAAGGTCAACACCGGTTTGATTAGCCAGGCAGATAAGTACCCATAGTACATCGGCCATCTCATCGCTTAGTTCTTTTCCTTTGTCGCTTTCTTTAAAAGATTGTTCACCGTATTTTCTTACCATCAGCCTGGAGAGTTCACCTACTTCTTCCATTAAGACACCGAGATTGGTCAGTTCGTTGAAGTATTTTACTCCCACGGTTTTGATCCATTGATCAACCTGCTGTTGTGCCTGTTTAATTGTTAAGTCATTCATGTGTATAAATATTGATGAAGGGCTAAAGCCCAATTTGGTAATGTTTCAATTGCCCGGCCATTAATGGCCGGGCAACGTATAAAAATACTTTTGGGCTTTAGCCCATTCACTCCTTGTTTTTTGTATCAATAATTATGGTTACAGGGCCATCATTTAAAAGCGAAACCTTCATGTCTGCACCGAATTCGCCGGTATATATTTTTTTCCCAAGATCATTTTCCAATTGCGAGATCATTTTTTCGTAGAGAGGAATGGCTGTCTCCGGCTTACTTGCTTTAATGTACGAAGGCCTGTTTCCTTTTTTGGTAGAAGCCTGCAACGTAAACTGGCTTACCAGTAAAACATCACCGCCCATGTCTTTTACCGATATATTCGGCACTTTATTCTCATCATCAAATATGCGCAGGTTAACGATCTTGTTACTAAGCCACTCAATGTCGTCGTTATTATCTGCATCTTCGATACCGATTAAAACCAGCAGGCCTGTTTTAATTTCAGATCTTATGTTGCCATCAATGGTTACACTGGCCTGGGTTACTCTTTGTATCACTGCTTTCATCTGATAAAGATAAGCGGGTGTTGAAATTTTATTTTGCCCTGGATGCAAGTAAAAGAAAGATGGCGCCCAGTGGTAATGGCAGCCAGAAATAATCATACAGCTCACTTAAGTGACTGCTGTTTTTACCAACCGTGTACATAACAAGTGCCGCCACAATACATAGCAACGCAAGAAGGGAATAAAGTTTTTTCTTATTCATGAGTTTGGTTTTGTATAAAGCTACTCTTTACCATTAACTCTTTCATCACTCCGGGTAAAAAACTGAAAAGGCAGTAAAATCAACCGGTTGAAGTTTTACTGAATTTTCCAAGACTTTTTATGAAAAAATTTTTCGCTAACCGGGGAAAAATGAGCAAAGGCCCTGCCCGTTTGCGTCTTCCAAATTATCCACGAATTTTTCCACAACTGTTAATATTTAACGGTTTGTTTGTTCGGGGGTAACAGATACTTTCGTTTGCTTAACATTTACTTAACCCCTCAAGCACTAAGATAGTTTTTATGTCAAAGAAAATCCAATCTGTAAAGGGACTGCAGTTTACCCGTCAGTTCACCAAAGACGAGGTTAGTCCTTTCGATATGTTCGAGTACGATTACCGCACCTCTGTAATCAAAAATCCAACAGGCGAAATTGTTTTTCAAATGGACAATGTAGAAGTCCCGAAACAATGGAGCCAGATCGCCACGGATATTCTGGCGCAGAAATATTTCCGCAAAGCAGGTGTTCCAAAAGAAGACGGAACCACCGGAAGAGAAACAACCGTTAAACAGGTTGCTCATCGCCTGGCGCATTGCTGGAGAGTGTGGGGCGAACGCTACGATTATTTTGCCACGCCAAATGATGCACAGATCTTTTATGATGAACTGGTGTATTCTATTTTGAACCAGGCCTGCGTTCCTAACAGTCCGCAATGGTTCAACACCGGATTACATGAAGTGTACGGCATAACCGGCAAACCACAGGGGCATTATTATGTAGATCCCAAAGACAGCCAACTGAAAAAATCAACCAATGCATACGAACGTCCGCAACCACACGCCTGCTTTATATTAAGTGTGAACGACGACCTGGTGAACGAAGGCGGCATCATGGACCTGTGGGTACGTGAGGCAAGGATATTTAAATACGGCAGCGGTGTTGGTACCAACTTCAGCAGCATACGCGGCGAAGGAGAAAAATTAAGCGGCGGTGGTACATCTAGCGGCCTGATGAGTTTTTTAAAGATAGGCGACCGTGCAGCAGGCGCTATTAAAAGCGGAGGCACTACAAGAAGAGCGGCTAAGATGGTTTGCCTGGACCTGGATCACCCCGAAATCCAAAACTTCATTAACTGGAAAGTAGAAGAAGAAGATAAAGTAGCTGCATTGATCGCTGCCGGTTATGCCAGCGATTATGAAGGCGAAGCCTACCGCACCGTAAGCGGGCAGAACAGCAACAACTCCATCCGCATACCCAACGAATTCTTTGATGTACTGGATAACGACGGCGAGTGGGAACTGAAAGCAAGAAGCGACGGCCGGGTGATGAAGAAAGTAAAGGCAAAAGAATTATGGAACCAGATCAACTATGCCGCCTGGCGTTGTGCCGATCCGGGTACACAATATGATACCACTATCAACGAATGGCATACCTGCCCCGAGGGTGGACCTATCAGGGCTTCCAACCCCTGCAGCGAATACATGTTCCTCGATAACACGGCCTGTAACCTGGCCAGTGTTAACCTTCGTCGTTTCTTTGATGAAGAGACCAACACATTTAATGTAGAAGGTTTTGAACATACCTGCCGTTTGTGGACCGTGGTGCTGGAGATCTCTGTATTGATGGCCCAATTCCCATCTAAAGAAGTAGCACAACTTTCTTACGATTACAGAACGCTTGGTTTGGGTTTTGCCAACCTGGGTTCTATGCTGATGGTAAGCGGTATTGCGTACGACAGTGAAGAAGCAAGAGGAATTGCCGGAGCCATCACGGCTATCATGACCGGTGTATCTTATAAAACATCGGCTGAAATGGCCAGTTTCCTGGGTGCATTTGATAAGTATGAAGCGAATAAAGAACACATGTTACGTGTAATGCGTAATCATCGTGCTGCTGCATACGATGCTACCGAAGCGTACGAAGGCATCCGCATAAAACCACAAGGCATCAATGCAAAATATTGCCCTGATTATTTATTGAAAGCAGCCACCAAGGCCTGGGATGATGCCGTACAGCTGGGAGAAAAATTCGGATACCGCAATGCACAAACAACCGTGATCGCTCCAACCGGAACCATTGGTTTGGTAATGGATTGCGATACCACCGGTGTGGAACCAGACTTCGCTTTAGTGAAGTTCAAAAAATTAAGCGGTGGTGGTTATTTCAAGATCATCAACCAGAGTGTACCGGCTGCTTTACGCAATTTAAAATACAGTGAGAAGGAAATTGAAGAGATCGTTGCCTATGCAAAGGGACATGCTTCCCTCGATAAAGCGCCTTTCATCAATACCAAAACATTGCTGGAGAAAGGATTCACTACAGAAGACATCGACAAACTGAATGCAGCTTTAGGTGCCGCATTTGAAATTGGTTTTGTTTTCAATGTATATACATTAGGAGAAACCTGCCTGGAACGCCTGGGCTTTACACCAGACCAATACGGCGACTTTAACTGGAGCCTGCTGGAAGCACTGGGATTCAGCGACGAAGAAATTGAAGCAGCCAATGTATATATATGTGGTACCATGACGGTGGAAGGGGCCCCTTACCTGAAAGATGAACACCTTCCTGTTTTTGATTGCGCCAACAAGTGCGGTCAAATAGGCGAACGCTACATACATGCACACGGCCATATCCGTATGATGGGTGCAGCGCAACCTTTCCTGAGCGGCGCTATTTCAAAAACCATCAACCTGCCCAATGAAGCAACACAGGAAGACATTGCCGATTCGTACCGCCTGAGCTGGGAATTGGGTTTAAAAGCCTGTGCCTTGTATCGTGATGGTTCTAAATTATCTCAACCATTAAGTAATAAGAGCGATAAGAAGAAAAAATTAGACGATCCCATCAGCGAAGAGAATGCGGCTGCACTGGCTGCCGATATCAGCACCATGGTGGATATGGGTAAACTCACCATCGACGACCTGCTGGATGAAATGAACAAGCGTGTACAGAGCAGCGCCGACACCACCCTCAAGCGTCAACTGGCGATGATCGTGGAAAGAAGGGCTCTGCCTGCCAAGCGCCGCGGCTTTACACAAAAAGCAAAGATCAACGGCCAGGCATTGTTCCTGCGTACCGGCGAATACAATGATGGTACTTTAGGAGAGATCTTTATCGATATGGCCAAGGAAGGCGCTACCATGCGTAGTATGCTCAACTGTTTTGCCATTGCCATCTCAATAGGGTTACAATATGGTGTTCCACTGGAAGAATATGTAGAGAAATTTGTGTTCACCCGTTTTGAGCCAAGTGGTATGGTGGATCACCCGAACATTAAAACAACCACGTCTATCATCGACTTCATGTTCCGTTCACTGGCCTACGAATACCTGGGTCGCAACGATCTGGTTCATGTACTGGATAAACCCGAAGTACATAATACAGGCAGCAATGAGTGGGATGAGAATACCCCAACCATTGGCGACCGCAAACCCGAACTGAGTGAAGTACGGGTGGTAAGCAGCACCGGTGCACAAACAGCGCCCAAAGCACAGCACCGCACGGCACATAAAAAAGCAGCAGAGAAAGGATTAGACGCTGTGAATGCCGCCGCCAAAAGCATGCAGAGCGATGCACCAGCCTGTAACACCTGCGGCCACATCACCGTACGCAGCGGCACCTGTTACAAATGCCTGAATTGCGGAAACAGCATGGGTTGCAGTTAAGTTGGTTTGAATAAGCACGAACATAAAAGAGAGCGCCACTCATTTGAGTGGCGTTTTTTTTGGAACGGGCCGTTGAATGGCTTGAAATATTGCAGCGTCCTTCACTAATACCATTATTGAATTTCTATTGAAATTTCTTCCACGCAACTTCCGCAATTACAGACTGGCCTCCCTGCGTGGTATGGGTTACCACGTATTTGATCTCATTTCCGGTGTAAGTGTACAGGCGTTTTTGTACGGTGCCTTCCCAGTTAGGAAAAGAAGCATGCGTTATATTGAACGTGATTGTTTTGCTGGTTTCGTCAACTGAATAAGTGCCAAAATGCGAATTACTTCCCTGAACCAGGGCCTGGTATTCTTCAACTGTACCCTTGTTCTTATCTCCCGATGCAACTTTGGGCCTTACCGCTTTCAGGATCTGTATGGCATAATTCCCGTTGGCATCAAATACCAGTATCCCCGCTGGATTTTCCCCATACGGGTGCTGCCTGCTGCTGTCGGGAAAAATATTGTCAACGGATACCAATGCCCATGTTCCCGTTAATTGCTCTTTTAAATTTTTATTTTGCTGAGCGTATAGTATCGAAACATTTGCCAGGACAAGAAATGCGGTCATTATTCTTTTCATATCATTCATTTGTTTTAAGAGCGGATATTAATAATTTATTTTTATAAGTTCCCCGTTGGCAGTTCCTTCAATACTCCTTTTGTAACCCTCTGCTAAATCGTTAACAGGGATGTCTGCAACCCTGGCGGGACTCACCACATTAACCCGAATGCCTCTTGGCATTTCCAGTGATGCAGCCAATACAAAACTATTGATGCCCCCATTGGCAATGGCTTTACCTGCTGCATTTTTTGAAGGCTTGTCACCCATTTTCCCTGAAGTAAGCGTAAAGGAGCCATTATCGTTTAAATAATGTTGTCCAATGAGTACAAGGTTGGCCTGTCCTATGAGCTTATTTTTTATTCCCAGGTTCAGTTTTTCTTCCGTCAGTGAGAACAGTTCGCCGGCATAACTGTCTCCAGCTACGCAAATGCAGGCATCAACGTGAGCGGTTGTTTTAAACATATTTTCTATTGAGGCGACTGAAGAAATATCCACCTGTACATCTCCGCTGTTTCTGCCTGCTGTAATAATCTCATGTTTCCCGGCCAGCAGGGGAGTAATGATTTTACCAATGGCCCCGCTTGCGCCGATTAAGAGTAGTTTCATTTTTTTTAGTTTAGTTGAGTAAAATTATACAAGATAATGAGATGGGCTCTTGTACAATTTTACACTTATTCTGTATCTTGCTCTTAATGATAAAAGAAAATTTATACAAGCCCTTTGAAATTGAGTACAAGGAGTTGAACAGGTTTCCGAAGACAAACCGGAGCAAAAGTTTCTTTGAACTGATTTATATTGTTGATGGAACCGGTGTGCAGTATATTAACAGGAACAGCTTTAGTTACCGGAAGGGAAATCTCTTTCTGATAACACCGGAGGATAATCATTCTTTTGAGATAAGAACAATGTCCCGGTTCTTTTTTCTCCGGTTCAATGAGTATTATGTAAAATCAAACATTACAAAAGACAAAGATGCGGTGCAAAGCCTGGTATACATCCTCAAAAATGCCAGTCATCGACCCGGGTGTATATTAAAAAATAAAACAGACAAGCCGCTTATTGCATCATTGGTTGACAGTATTATAAAGGAAAATGCTAACCAGCAGATCTATTACAGTAAGATCATTGAGCAGATCGTAAATACTGTTATTACGGTTGTAGCGAGAAATATAGCGTTGAAGCTTCCCAAAAATCTCAAAGAAAATACCGGCGAACCTGTGCTGGAGATTTTGCATTATATACAGGAAAATATTTTTGAGCCCAAAATGCTCCAGGTTGAAAAGATGAGTAAAAACCTGGGTATTTCAATTGCTTACCTGGGCCGGTATTTCAAAAAACAAACCGGCGAAACACTGCAGCAATATATTTCAAACTACAAATTGCGTTTAATAGAAACAAGATTACTGCATAGTGATATGCGGATAAATGAAATTGCCTTTGAACTGAACTTTACAGACGAAAGTCATTTGAACAGGATGTTTAAAAAATATAAAGGGGTAAGCCCTTCAGCGTTCAGAAAAAAATCCGCTGAAACTGAAAAGGCCATCGTTTAACAGGATGATAAATCATTTTATAAACAATACGTTTTTATTTTCTCTTCACAAAATCCCTCAAATAACTGCAACTGCTGAACGCCTCTTTATAAAAAGCCGTGTTGCCGTATTCCTTTACCAACTGCGGAAAGTATTTGTTGCTGGTAAAGGCGGACCAGTAGGTTTTATAGGCCTGGTCGTATTTATCCCAGTTGCTGGTATACTCATCGTATTGAGGCTGATGAACCTGTTTCTGGCTGCATTTGGCCATCATGAATAAACAACGGGCTTTAAAGTTATTATCGGTACCGGCCTTCATCGCCTTTTCAAAATACTCATGCGCTTTGTAACAGCCGTAATATTCCTTTTGAAAACCGGTGGCATTTTTTGGAATGTGGTAGCCATCTGTTCCGCCGCGGTAGTACTGTACCAGTTCCCAGGTATGACCGTAGTAGGTAATATTGTACATGCCCAGCGCCATTTTGTAATAATGCTTTGCAGCATTGGCCTTGTCTGTTTCTGCCGCTTTTTGCAGCCGCAGCATTTCCTGTGCAAAGCCCATCTTGGTTGTTTTGTAATTCTTTTCTCCCCGCAATTGCTCCTCCTGGTCGTATAACAGGTCAACAAAAGGATTTTTGGCGACCAGGTTTTTATCCGGTGATCTTTTGAACCAATCGATGGCCTTGCTGAAATTATATTCCCTTAAATAAGACGTACCGGCAAAATCAACCACCTCTTTTTTAGTGATGGTATTATGGGAGAAGAGGTAGTTCTCGAATTTGCTTGCCTGCTTGTTCTCGAGCAGGGCATATAATTTCTCCCCGTCTTTGCTCATCAGTTTGTTCCGCAGAAATTCCAGTCCTTCACCACCCAGGTAATAACTTTCTTTTCCCCTCATGATCCAGTCGGCAGCGCCGATGCACAACCCTTCTTTTACCAGGTCGCCCTGCCCGTGATAGCGTTTGGCCAGTACCTCACTCATTAAATTCCGGTAAATGGTTTGCCATTGTTTTACCTGCCAGTAATCAATATTAATTGCTTTCTCCGATCTCGCCCTTTCTTCCAGCCATTGCAGGGAGGGCAGCAGTTGCTCTTCAAAGGCGGCATCTATCTTTTCTTTTTCATTGATGCTGATGAGCAGGTTGGTGAGGGCCCACTGGTCTTTCAGTTTTGGACTGAGCGGCATTTTTGCAGCATTGCCGGAATATTCCTTTGCATGGGAAATGTCGTTCATCATGTAAGCGGCATAGGCAGCGGCGATCTCGAGTAAGCCGGCATTTTTCACGCTCTTGTTTTGCGCTGCTTTATGCAGGAAACTGGCCAATGCCTTTACTTCATTTCCGGCTTCGTTAAAAACACTGTCGGTATTATCGCCGATCCAGCTGTAATAAAAAGTTTTACCACCGCCTTGTTTTGCCAGTGCCGGCGAAAGGTATTTTTCTTCCAGTTTATTTATTTCTCTTACCGTCAATACTTCCAATTCTTCGCTGGCCGGGTTTAACCGGAAAATTTCTTCCATACTTGCCAATTCATTGTTTACACTTCCCATGGCAAACAATGCCAGCATGGTTGCTTTTTCTTCATTATTCTTACAAAGGTCTAAATATTCTTTTCGTTGTGTTTTTGAATCAACGCTCCATTTAAAGCCTAAGTAATTGGAAATACGTTTTGCGGTGCCGGCAGAAAATGATTGGCTGAAAAGATAGGCGGCTTCTTTATGCCGGCCGCTTCTGAATAAGGCGCCGGCTTTTAACGCCCGGCAAAGCGGCTGTAATACACTGTTGGCTGTGGTTTTAGCAGCATACTCATCGTACCACCTGATCACATCATCATACCGCCCGCTGTAATGAGCCAGCCGCAAAAACTGGTAAGCGTATTTCTGTTTGAAGAGGTCTTTTTTAGCGGCGCCAAATAATTGCTGACCGTTCTTTATCAACTTAGCCATCTTCATACTGTCCCGGTTCATTTCCTGCCAGTATTCTCCCAGCACATAAGGCTCTGCCTGTTTTGCATAAAGTATATAACCCAGGGCTTCCAGGTCTTTGCTTTTGATGAAATAATCCGTCATGCTGTTTTGCTTAACAGAGTCGGGTATTTTCAGCGGCTGGTTTTTTTCGATATGGTAATAAAGGTTGTTCAGGTCTTTTACGGAAAATTTGTTCACTAATCTTTTTGCATCTGCTTCCGTTACCGGTGAAGAGCAATAGCCGGCCCATTCCTTTGCCAGCAGCTCGGTAGTACTTACCGGTTCACTGGCATCGTACAAAAAACTATAGCCGGTGTAGTAGAAGGGGCGGTATGCTTTTGCATCGGGCAGGTTTTGGTGAAAGAAGGAAGTATAATAGTCATAAGGGTCAGCCTCGGGGCCGCAACCGATAATATTCTGCGGGAAGGATGCAATGGCGGCGCTAACGCAGGCTGTTATAAATACTTTCCAGTTCATGTGTTGTGTATTTATTTAAAATTACAGAATCAAGATGGTAGAGGGATACCCGTAGTTGGGTATTTTTCAATAGCCGGTTAACTTCAGCGGCGGCAGACAAGATCTCTTTTACATCGCATTGTTCATTGCGGATGATATCGCCTTTTTTCAGATCGAATCCATTCAGCAGTGTATCCTTTAATATCTCGTACCGGTTACCGGCTCTTATTGTAAATGCATCCGTTAAGTTTTTATCTGGTAAATTTTGAATAAGGCCGGTATAGGTATTGTTCCGGTACAGAACCTTCCAGTCAAATAAAGGGAAAGCCACATCAAGCGGTAAGGGATAGTTGGAAAGATTGCCAATGTATTTCTTCAGCTCTTCTGTTTCGAGAATGGAATTATTGGTTGCGGGGTTCTTTAAATTTCCCATGTTATAACACATGAGCAGGCCACAGTCAACAGGCGGTACACCTGTTTTAGCCAGGAACTTAATTTGATGCAGGCGGATAGTGGAAGATAGTTTGAAGTTTGGGGTTTTCCCTTCGGCTACGCTCAGGATAAGTTTGAGGTTATTCAGCAGCCGGAAGTATTTTTCTTTGGTAGCCTGGGTCCAGTCGCAGTCGATCTGTATTTCTTTTATGGAGTTGAAGCTGTTGCTGCCACGGATATCCTGTATCAATGTATGGATTCGGCTTGCGAGTTCAGCCACCTGTGATGAATCAATCTTCTGAATACATTCGTTGGTAATGAATACGGTTGGGATAACCTGTATCGTTTCAGGGACTTTGTAATTTGTGGTTTGCAGTTTAGCTACAGGGACGGGTGATCTGCTCTCTTCATTCCAATCCACGTCAAAGAATTTTATGTAGATCGTTCTTACTTTAAGTGAATCGAGTTGCTGTTTTTCAAATTCCGTCAGCTTTAAAACGGATCTCCAGTAATAGAAACTTCGTTCCACCAGCCTGTCTTCTTTTTTTTCATTGCAGGAAAACAGGAAGATCAGTACTGCGGGTAAGACCGCCGGATAAAAGAGCAAACGATAATATATATTCCGGGTTTTGAGAGAGAACATGGCTTCAAAAGTAAATCAATAAGATAAATACCTTTGAGCGGGTATTGCAGAAGCAGGGTAGCGGCAGATATTTGTACAACTAAACCTACGATTATGAAATGGAGCCTGGCCGTATTACTTACTCTTTTCATCACAGCAGCTTATGCACAGGATTATAAGCTGGAAGGCAATGAAGTGAAAATAGCAAAGACAATATTGTTTGAAACCGGAAGTGATAAGTTGAAGCCGGAAAGTATGCCTGCGCTGGAGATCGTTAAGCAATACCTTGGCCAAAAATCATACATCAGCCTGTTGCGGGTAGAATGCCATACCGATAATTCCGGCGAAGCCAGCCAGTTGCTGAGCGAAAAAAGGGCACTGGCTGTTTGTAAGAAATTAGTAGAGATGGGAGTTGACTGTAAACGCCTGATCGGGGTTGGTTTTGGTAACAGCAAGCCGGTGTCAGACAACAATACCCCCGATGGGAGGGCTCAGAACCGCCGGGTAAGTTTTTTCAATGCAGCCCTGCGTGACAGACTGATCGGCGGCATGCCTGCAGATGGGGGCGGTAAAATTGCCGGTGATGCCTGTAACTGACTGGCAGCGCTTATCTTTGCCGGATGATGACTTCTGAATTTTTTACCTACAACAAACGCAAAGTGATACAGGCGCTGCGTTATCATTTCATCACCCGCAAAGAGATCAGGATCATGATGATACTGGTGAATGTATTTGCCCTGCTTTCTGCCACGTTGTTCTTCCTGAAGAAAATATCTCCTTATGCTTTTCTTATCAGTTCCCTGCTGTGGGTGATGCTGATGATCACGTTCTGGTACCTTCTTCCTTACGCGGTTTACCGTAAGGCCGATACCTTCAAAGATAAATTCCGGGCAAAACTTTCTGATGAGGAGTTCCGGATCGAAAATGAGCGGGGAGGGAGAAGTTGGGAATGGGCTGCTTTTACTACCTGGCTGGAAAGCCCGCATTTTTTTCATCTCTATTTTAATACAAGGTCGTTCTTCATTGTGCCTAAAGAAGCGTTTGAAGGAGATGACGTACATAAGGCCAGGAATATATTCAGAGAAAAGATCGTGAAGAAATGAGTTTAATAGTTAAACGTGTCTTTATAAATTCTTTTCCATTATAAAATGCGGGATGGTCACTTCGGTGAATTCGTCACCAACAACCCGGTAGCCTAATTTTTCATAAAAGCCGAGGGCTGTTTTACGGGCATGCATGCTTAATTTTTTATAGCCCTTGTCACGGGCAACGGTTTCGGCAAAGTTCATCATACTGGCGCCAATACCTTTTCCCTGCAGGTTGTTTTGCACAGCCATTTGCCGGAGTCGTAAACTCTGGTTGTCTATTTTGGTTAACAGGCAGCATGCCAGCATCTCATCGTCGTCAAAAGCGCCGATCAGGATGTCTTCTTTTTCCTTGGCCAGTTCATCTTCGGTAAAAGAAAGTCCAAGAGGCTGGCGCAGGATATCGTTCCTGAGTTTCACCATTTGTTGGTATTCTTTTGTGCCGTGGTCTATTTGTTTTAAGGCCATAACAGGTCAAGTTTTGGTAAGGGGGTGAAGTTTTAGTTAAAGATGATTTACCAATATACAAACTTTTTGGTATCCGGCATCTATGTGAAAAAACTGTCATGGACTTTTGAGCAGATCTATCTGAAAAAAATGCGACTGTATAAAATGGCTTTCAACCATCATTTTACGGGCCTTATAAGGCACAAAAACCGTTTATAACCAAACAATATCTATTTCTTTGTATTTATCTCAAAATGTATATTTTTGCACCCTATACAAACTAAATTTTACAATCATGTCAGACATTGCAACAAGAGTAAAGAAAATAATTGTTGACAAATTAGGAGTAGATGAGGCAGAGGTAACCCCGGAAGCTTCTTTTACCAATGATTTAGGCGCCGACAGCCTGGACACTGTTGAACTTATTATGGAATTTGAAAAAGAATTCAATATTTCTATTCCGGATGAGCAGGCCGAAACCATCACTACGGTTGGGCAGGCTAATGCATACTTGGAAGAGCATGCTAAGTAATTAATTTAATTATCACAGGCAAATTTTATGGCTTTAAAAAGAGTTGTAGTCACAGGATTGGGAGCTCTGACGCCATTGGGCAAAACGGTTGAAACATACTGGCAGGGCTTAGCCGATGGAGTGAGCGGATGCGATCTGATCAAACAGTTTGACTGCAGCAAGTTTAAAACCAGGTTTGCCTGTGAGGTTAAAGATTTTGAACCTACCAGTTATCTCGACCGCAAGGAAGCCCGAAAGATCGATCGCTTTACCCAGTTTGCACTTATAGCCAGCGATGAAGCTGTAAAAGATGCCGGTATCAGCAAAGACAATGTGGATACCGACCGGGTGGGTGTTATTTTCGCCAGTGGAATTGGCGGTTTGATCACCTTCCAGGAAGAAGTAACCAATTTTGCCCTGGGCGACGGAACTCCCCGATTTAATCCCTTCTTTATTCCAAAGATGATACTGGATATTGCCGCCGGGCAGATCTCGATGCGGCATGGATTCAGGGGCCCCAACTTTGCCGTGGTAAGCGCCTGTGCATCCAGCACCAATGCTATTATTGATGCGTTTGATAATATCCGCCTGGGTAAAGCCGAAATTATCCTTACCGGTGGCAGCGAAGCCGTTATCAGTGCAGCCGGTGTGGGTGGATTCAACGCCATGAAAGCGCTCAGCGAACGCAACGACAGTCCGTCTACGGCAAGCCGCCCCTTTGATAAAGACCGGGATGGATTTGTTATGGGAGAAGGAGCCGGGGTGGTTGTGCTGGAAAGCCTGGAACATGCCTTGGCAAGGGGAGCAAGGATCTATTGCGAAGTAGCCGGTGGCGGAGCCACTGCCGATGCCCATCATATTACCGCTCCACATCCCGATGGGCTTGGCGCAAAAAATGTGATGAATGCCGCTTTAAAAGACGCCGGAATGAAGCCTGAGGATATTGATTACATCAACGTACATGGCACCTCAACCCCCCTGGGTGATATTGCCGAAACAAAGGCCATATTGAATGTTTTTGGAAGCCATGCGTATAACCTGAATATCAGCAGTACCAAGAGTATGACCGGGCATTGCCTGGGTGCAGCAGGCGTGCTGGAAGCGCTGGCCTGTATCATGGCTGTTTCAAAAGATATCATTCCTCCTACCATCAATCATTTCACAGATGATCCTGAGTTGGATCCAAAACTCAATTTTACCTTCAATAAAGCGCAACTCCGCACCGTGAATGCAGCCCTCAGCAATACGTTCGGTTTCGGTGGTCACAATGCATCCGTGATCGTGAAGAAATACAAGGCATAGTTAATTGCCTTTAACTTCCTTTAATTTTAATTCGGCTTCTTCATTACCAAGTTCAGCGGCTTGTTTATACCACAGCATTGCCTGCTCAGTACTTTTTTCAGTACCCCTTCCACTTTCATACATCATGGCCAGACAGATCATCAACTCTGTATCGTCAATTGATCGGGCGATCTCTTTTTTACAGGACTCAAATGCTGTTTTGTACCAACGATCTGCCTCTGTATTTTTTTGATCCAGTTCATATAAATGCCCGAGAAAGTACATTCCTGTAATATTGCCCAGGTCGGCCGATGCCTGGTAGTATTTCATAGCCTCGGTATTATCTGCTTTGATATTTCCCTTTCCATACTCGTAGATATTTCCAAGGCGGTATAAGCAGGCCGCCCTTTCTTCTTTACTTACCTGTTTAGTGTAAAAACTGATGGCTGTTGGGATGTCAACCGTTAATCCTCCTTTGCCGTATTCATAAAAATAGCCCAGGATATAGCAACCTATTTTTATGTTGGTCTTTTGTGCAGCTTTTAAATACCATTCCAGGGCTGTTTCATTGTCCCGGTGTACACCCTTGGCGTATTGATACATATGTCCAAGGTTCAGCATGCCATACGGGTTTCCTGCTTCTGCAGATCTTTTAAACAACTTCATTGCCTTTTTGTAATCCCGGGTCACCCATCTTCCTTTCCGGTATTTTAGTCCCAGGTTGTTTTGTGCATTTGAGTTACCTGCTTCAGCGCCTTCGGTATACCATTTTAAGGCGAGGGTTGTATCTTTTGGTATGGCTTTTCCATTATCATATAAATAGCCTAACATGTACATGGCATTTGCATTTCCCTTTTCTGCGGATCTTGTATACCATTTTAAGGCTTCCACACTGTCTTTTGAAACACCCTTGCCTGCCATATATGCACTGGCCAGTATCATCATGGCGTTGGTATTGCCCCCTTCAGATTCCTTTTTTATCTTTTCTATATTGTAAGAAGGCTCTGCATTTCCTTCATCTTCCTGGGCCATTATTGAAAAGGGTAAAAAGCAGAACATCGTTATGCAAATGCCAATAAGCTGAGAATGATACGATTTGATTTTTTTGAGCGTTAACATAGTAACGAATGATTTATAGCTGTGGATAATATTGCCTGTTAAAAGTAATTTTAACTATTTGATTCTTTCTTTTTTTTTGCAATAAATAAAGGTATTTTCGCTTAAACATTTTTTCAACCGCTTTGCAATTCATAAAGGATCTATTTAAAAGCAAGAATAGTAACCGGGAGTTCCGGAAACAGCTAAATAATGTCCTGGGCTTTTCACCCGGCAATATTGCGTTGTATAAAACGGCGCTCAGTCACCGCAGCGTTCGGGAAGGCGCCGATGAGAACAATGAACGGCTTGAATTTTTAGGCGATGCGGTTTTAAGTTCGGTGGTGGCGCACTATCTCTTCCGCAAGTATCCTTACAAAGGCGAAGGTTTTTTGACCGAAATGCGGAGTAAAATGGTGAACCGCCAGAAGCTGAATGATATTGCGTTGAAGATGGGGATCAAGAAGATCACTTTTTACAATAAGTACGACAATGCGCTGAAGGTTTCACAGATATTCGGTAATACACTGGAAGCATTGATCGGCGCCGTTTACCTCGACAAAGGTTATACAGGAACGCATAAGTGGGTGGAGAAATACATCATTATGCCGCACATGTTCATCGACGACCTGGAAGTGATCGAGATCAACATCAAGAACAAATTATACGGCTGGGCCAATAAAAACGGCAAGTCGCTCGAATTTGAAACCCTCGATGAAAAATTTGAGAATGGCCGGAGGCTTTTTACCATCGGTGCCACGGTAGATGGTGAATTGATAGCCGAAGCAAAGGGATACAATAAAAAAGATGCCAGCCAGATCGCCGCACAGTTGGCGGTGGATAAGCTGGGGCTTTGATAAGTTTGTAGCCTGACTGCGGGTAGGCAGGTTTGAGGTTTGTAGTTTGATGTTAAGAGTTTTGATATTGTGAACTCTTTTCAACCACAAACCATGAACCAAAAACCATAAAACTGAATTATGACTTTTGGAATTCTTGGAAGCGGCAGTTGGGGAACAGCGATTGCAAAAATACTGACCGATAACGGCAATTCCATTTACTGGTGGAACCGCAGCAAAGAAGACATTGAATACATAAAGGCCCGCCATCATAACCCACGATACCTGCCGGCGGCACATTTCGACGTTTCAAAACTAAAACTCACTACCAATCCTGCTGAAGTGATTGAACACAGCGATTGCATTGTGATGGTGATTCCTTCTGCTTACACAGTACATGCTTTAGAAGCACTTGACCGGAATATTTTTTCAGGTAAGAAGATCATATCTGCCATAAAAGGCGTGTTGCCCGACAATAATTTATTATTGAATGAATACCTGAAGAACGAGTTCAATGTAGAATTGAAGGATTATTTTGCGGTGCTGGGCCCCTGCCATGCGGAAGAAGTGGCTTCTGAAAAATTATCTTACCTCACGTTTACTGGTATTGATGAAAAAGCCACGCAGGAAATTGCAGCCTGTTTTAAAACGCCTTACCTGAACACCGTGGAGAACAACGACATCTATGGCGTTCAGTTTGCGGCTGTGCTCAAGAATATTTATGCGGTAGGCGCCGGCATTGCCCACGGGCTTGATTACGGCGATAATTTCCTGAGTGTGTTCATTGCCAATTGTGCCGATGAAATGGCAGGCTTCCTGAAAAAAGCAGGTATAAAGAATATAGAAGTAGGGCATACCGGTATCCGGCAGCCCAGCGAAGAACACCGGCCTCATAATTATGCCGCATCAGTATACCTGGGCGATCTGCTGGTTACCTGCTATTCACTTCACAGCCGTAACCGGGCATTCGGCAATATGATCGGGAAGGGCTATTCTGTAAAAGCTGCCCAATTGGAGATGAGCATGGTTGCCGAAGGCTACTACGCCGGTAAATGCATGCACGTTATCAATCAAAAAGTTATGGCCGATATGCCCATTGCCGATACCGTTTATAAAATTTTATGGGAGAACCTGCCGGCTGCCGAAGGTTTTAACACAATTGAGCAGGGCCTGATATAAGAATGTTCTAACTTTACGGCAGAAAATAAAGTCATGCCTTTCTCCTTTTCAAATATCAGCGCTTCGGTTTTGCTCTTTATGCTGGCCTGTTTAACCATTGGCGAGATCATAAAGCAGGTAAGGAAGAATTACCATCATTCAAAAAAATAGATCTGCTGCGATCCCGTCGGCAAATAATTTACCTTCTTTAGTAAGAACGATCCTTGTGTTTTCAATATTCAGTTTGCCCGTACTTTCAAATTTTCGGCTGGCAGCCAGTATCCTGTTGCTTTTATCTTCCCCAAATAATTGGAGGATGTGATCCAGGTTCAATCCTTCCATTGTTCTCAGCGAGGTCATGATGTATTCATTCAGTTGCTGTGTTCCGGTAAGGGCTTCTTCTTCATAAGGAATAATTCCTTTTTCCAGCGATTGAATGTATAAAGCATTGTTGGCCATATTCCACCTCCTGCTTTTGCCATCGAATGAATGTGCGGCCGGCCCAAAGCCGTAATAGGTTTCTCCCGACCAGTAACTGCTGTTGTGTTTGCTCCTTAGGCCGGGTTTTGAAAAATTACTGATCTCATAGTGTTCGTAGCCGGCATCTTCCATCCATTCCATCAACTGTAAAAAATGGCTTGCCTGTTTCTCGGGGTCAACCGGTTCTTTTTTATGTGCAGCGATCATCTTGTCCAACGCCGTCTTTGGTTCCACCGTTAATGCATAGCAGGAGATATGTGGGATGTTTTTTCCGATCACGGTTTCCACGTTTCGTTTCCAGCCGGCATCACTTAATACGGGCGAGCCGTAAATGAGATCAACAGAAAAATTTGTAAAACCTGCTGCTTTGATCAGGTCAATACAAACGACCGATTCTTTTGCAGTATGCGCCCTGTTCATCCATTTTAATTCTTCTTCCGAAAAACTTTGTATTCCAGCGCTTAGCCTGTTAATACCCAGGTTTAACCAGTCTTTCATTTTAATCTCTGAGATATCATCCGGGTTCGCTTCCAGCGTTATTTCAATATCATCAGCAAAGACAAAATGCTTTTGTAATGCTTCAATGATCACTTGTAAGTCAACCGTGTTTAAAATGCTGGGAGTGCCTCCCCCGAAATAAAGTGTGGAAATGATCCCTGGCTTCTCTTTTAAATTTGAACCCGCCAGGTTGATCTCTTTGATAATGGCCTTTACCATTTTCTCTTTAAGTGCCAGCGAAGTAGAAAAATGAAAATTGCAATAATGACAAGCCTGTTTGCAAAAAGGGATATGTATGTAAATGCCCGGCAAAGATTTATGGTTTGGCTCCCGGTAAGTATCGGGATAATATTTTAGATTTGGTTATTAATGAGTCCTGTTAAATTAATAAGGTTCCAGTTCCTGATACCATTTATCCTGTGCCCGGGCATTTTATTGTGTGTATTTGATTGCAAGGCACAATCCAGCAAGAACCCGGTTTACCAGTTACAGGTACAGCTGGTAGACAAAGATAGTTCCTTTAACCTGCAGCCTTTAAAATTACAAACAACGTTTGCCAGCAGGTCTCTTTGCAATAACTATATCCAGGGCCTGCCCGCATTACTCGGTTCAAAGGGCTATCCTACCGCTTCAGTCGACAGTGTTTTTGAGAAAGAGAACCTCAGCATCATTCATTTATTCCTTGGTAAACAATACCAATGGATAAAATTAATGCCCGATGGTATTGACAAGGCGGCCATGGACGCAAGCCGTTTCCGGGAAAAAGATTATGAAGGCAAGCTGATCAATATTCAGCAGCTGGTAGCTTTGCAACAACGGCTGCTGGATCATTATGAAAAGAATGGTCATCCGTTTGCAGAGATATTCTTAGACAGCATACGGCTGGATGATAATAAAATGGAGGCGCTGCTTAAAGCAAAGAAAGGACCCTTGTATCACATCGACAGCATCCGTGTTTTGGGAAAAGCAAAGATCTCGAAGAAATTTCTCCGGCATTACTTAGACATTTCCGATGGAAGTTTATATAACAAAACGAAGCTGGAGCAGGTAAGCAAACGGTTACTTGAATTGCCCTACCTGCAGGAAGTGCAGCCCAACGATATCACCATGCTGGGGTCTGGGGCAGTTCTTAATCTTTACCTGGCGCCAAAACGGAGCAGCCAGGCTAATTTTTTAATTGGCTTTTTACCCAATGCCAGCCAGTCGGGTAAGCTGCAGCTTACAGCTGATGTAAACCTCAACTTGAAGAATGCATTGAATAACGGCGAAACAATATTGCTGAACTGGCAACAACTCCAGGCAAAATCACCGAGGCTTAACCTGGGATTTCAGCAACCCTATATTTTCAACTCCTCTTTTGGGTTCGATTTTGCTTTTGACCTGTTTAAAAAAGATTCTACTTTTCTGCAGGTAAATGCGTTACTGGGGATCCAGTATCTTTTATCTGCAAACCAGTCGGGTAAGGTTTTTGTGCAGTGGCAAAACAGTTTTTTACTGGCAAACGGCGTTGATACCAACCAGGTGAAGGCAACCAAAACACTTCCTCCTAATATTGATGTAAGTGCGGTGAATATCGGGCTTGACTATGACTGGAATAAAACCGATTACCGGCTTAATCCCCGAAAGGGTAATGAAATAAAGATAACAGCGTTGGTAGGCATTAAAAATATCAAGCGGAATAATGATGTGCTTGGTATTAAAGACCCCTCATTCAATTATGCAAGCCTGTATGATTCGTTGAAAGAACGGGCCTACCAGTTCAAGATCAAACTGGGTGCCGCCCATTATTTTCCGGTAGGTAAGCAGGCCACTTTCAAAGCCGCTGTAAATGGGGGGATATTCATCAGTCCGAATATATTCCGGAATGAATTATTCCAGATAGGGGGATACAAGCTGTTACGGGGATTCAGCGAGGAAAGTATTTATGCCACGCAATATGCGGTGCTTACTGCCGAGTACAGGTACCGGCTTGCACTTAATTCATTCTTATTTGGATTTGTGGATGGTGGCTGGGCCCGGAATAAATATCAAACCATTAACCTGAAGAATAATTTTATCGGCGCCGGGCTGGGATTGGCTTTTGAAACCAAGTTCGGGTTACTCAATATCAGTTATGCAGCCGGTAAGCGAAATGATGTTAAACTAAATCTTCGGGAAGCTTCCAAAATACATTTCGGGTATGTCAATTACTTTTAAGAATCTCAACGGCAGCATCTATTTTTGCAATTAAATCAGATTTTTGTTGAAGCGCTTTCTCTTACTTTTTGCCGGACTCTTCTTTTTTTTAGCGTTTGCGTTGGCGCAACAGGCAGACAGTACGCATGCCAGCGACTCGTTTTCTTTAAAAACAGATTCGCTTCAGTTAGTTGTTCTGCCCGATACACCGGTGCAGGCAGTGATCAAAGCGCCTGCGTTTAAATTTCAAAACCGCTTCCTGAATACAGAAGGTCCACCTGTTTCTTTTTCGGTTGACTTTCGTAAGAGAAGGAACGTGGATTCGTTGTTTTATCTCATAACCGGTGTCATTTTGCTTCTTGCTTTTTTACGTTTTTTTTACAGCCGGTATTTTACAAACCTGTTCCAGGTATTCTTTAATACTTCACTACGCCAAAGTCAATTGACCGATCAGTTGCTGCAGGCAAAACTACCCTCCCTGCTGTTTAATCTGTTTTTTGTAATCAGCGGTGGTATGTATGCATATATTCTTTTAACATATTATGGGTTGATAAATGACGATAAGAGATGGCTCATGATCGGGGTATCAATGGGAGTGATTGGAATTACATACTTGGTAAAATACAGTACGCTCAAATTCACCGGGTGGGTAACAGGGCTGAAAGAGATAACCAACACCTATGTATTTGTCATTTTCCTTATCAATAAGATCATTGGCATCTTCCTGGTTCCTTTTATTGTTATATTGATGTTTTCTGATCAAGTGGTGATCAAGATCGGGGTAATTGTTTCGTTGTTATGCATTGGATTATTCCTGCTGCTTCGGTTCTTCCGGTCGTATGGATTGCTTCAGAACCAGTTAAAAATTAGCCGTTTTCATTTTGTGCTTTATATAGCCGGCATTGAGATAATCCCCCTTTTACTGATTTACAAGGGCTTAATGTTGTATTTAAGTAAAAATTTGTAATTTTGCAATACCATCTCAGCGAAAACTATGGCTAAAAACGGTTCAACACAAGCTGTTACATCGGTCAAATCAGTGAAAAGGATACTAATAACGCAACCAAGGCCCGAAGGCGAGAAATCTCCGTACTTTGACCTGGCCAGAAAGTATGACCTGAATCTTGATTTTCACCCTTTTATTGTGGTTGAAGGCATACCAGCGAAAGATTTCCGAAAGCAGAAGATCGATATAGCAAGCTTTTCTGCCGTAATATTCACAAGCAGGAATGCGATCGATCATTTCTTCCGCATCTGTGATGAAATGAAAGTGAATGTTTCCCAGGAAACCAAATACTTCTGCATCACGGAGGCCGTTGCCCTTTATCTCCAGAAATTTATTTTATACCGCAAGCGTAAGGTGTTTTACGGAGCAGATGGTACCAATAAAAGCCTGTTTGATGTTATTAATAAACATAAAGACAATGAGAAATTCCTTTATCCCTGTTCAGAGTCGTTTGACAGTGAGATAACCAACTGGCTTAAAGGAAATAACTGCGAGTATGCCACTCCTGTTTTATATAAGATCATCAGCAACGATATTACCCAGGTAATGTCAAATGAATATGATGTTATCTGCTTCTTTACGCCAGGTGGCGTGAAAAGCCTGCTGGAGAATTTTCCAAAATTCAAGCAGAATGGTACAAAGATCGGCGCATTCGGAGTTAATACATTTAAAGCAGCAGAGGATGCCGGCCTTGTATTGGATATTAAAGCCCCGCAGCCACAGGCGCCCAGCATGGTCAGCGCCCTGGAACTTTATCTTTCATCTTTAAATAAGAAATAAGCAAACCAAATACTTGTAAAACGCCTGCCCATTAAGCAGGCGTTTTTATTTAAAAGTATCCGTACACAGATTAATCTGATATTTGTGTTTTGAACTTGTATGTCTGCAAACTCATCAACAGATAAGAAAAGCAACCGGCTGATCAACGAAAGCAGCCCCTACCTGCTTCAGCATGCCTATAACCCGGTTGACTGGTATCCCTGGGGAGAAGAAGCTTTACAAAGAGCGAAGGCCGAGAATAAGGTGATACTCATCAGCATCGGGTATTCTGCCTGTCATTGGTGTCATGTAATGGAAAGGGAGAGTTTTGAGAATGAGGAAGTGGCAAACCTCATGAATGAAAACTTCATTAACATTAAAATTGACCGGGAAGAAAGGCCCGATCTGGATCATATCTATATGGATGCCGTTCAGGCCATCTCCGGAAGCGGTGGCTGGCCCTTAAACGTATTTCTTACGCCTGAAAAGAAACCATTTTACGGCGGCACTTATTTTCCCCCGGTAAAAGCATACAACCGTTCTTCATGGACAGATGTATTGCATGCAATAAAGCAAGCCTGGCAGGAAAAAAGGGTAGAGATAAATGAGCAGGCAGATAACCTGACAGACCATCTTCAGAAGTCGAATAGCTTTGGATTAGTTCAAAGGCCCGGTGAGCAGTCCTTAAATAGTAAACCTGCATTGAAAGAACAGGCAGACTGGATGTTCAGCAATATCATGAAATCGGCGGATACCGTTTGGGGCGGTTTTGGAAAAGCACCAAAATTTCCGCAGACATTTACCATTCAATACCTGCTGCAATATCATCACTTTACCGGGAATGAAGAAGCGCTTAAACAGGCATTGCTCTCCATTGATAGGATGATGCAAGGCGGCATTTACGACCAGGTAGGAGGCGGGCTGGCAAGATACAGCACCGATGCCGAGTGGCATGTTCCTCACTTTGAGAAAATGCTTTATGATAATGCCCTGTTTATTAATCTGCTTTGCGACGCTTTTCAGCTCACTAAAAACGAGGCATATGAAAAAGTGATCCGTAAAACAATAGACTTTGTACTGAATGAATTGAGTAACGGGCAGGGAGGATTTTATGCTGCACTGGACGCTGATTCGGAAGGTGAGGAAGGCAAATATTACGTTTGGAAAAAAACAGAAGTAGAGGAGGTGCTTGGGTCTGATGCAGCAGCTTTTTGTGATTTCTTTAACATTACTGAAACAGGAAACTGGGAAGGCAAGAACATCCCCCGCATTTTAACAGGTGCCGATGAATTTGCCCGGGGGAAAAACCTTGGCATTATTGAGTTTGAGAGCAGAATGGAAGCCTGCAATAAAAAACTGTTGCAAAAACGGGATGAACGGGTAAGGCCACTGCTTGATGATAAGGCCCTTTTAGGATGGAATGCTTTACTGATTACAGCCCTGGCTAAAGCCGGTGCGGCGTTGACCGACCCTGGATATGTAAGACATGCAGAAAACTGCTTTAGCTTTTTGGAGCACAACTTTAAAAAGGAGGAAGGAGGCTTTGAATTCTACCATACATATAAAAACAGTAAGGCCACTTATCCAGCTTTTTTGGACGACTATTCCTATCTCATACAGGCATGCATTCACCTGCAGGAAACCACCTCCGACTCCCGTTATTTAGTATGGGCAAAAGAGCTCACTGAGCATGTGATCGATAGGTTTTCTGAACCCGGTTCAGGATATTTTTTCTTTACGCCCAAAGATCAATCCGACGTAATTGTACGAAAAAAGGAAGTATATGACGGGGCCGTTCCTTCGGGTAATAGCGTTATGGGAGCCAATTTATTCTATTTATCGGTGGTATTTGACAGGCCTGAGTGGAAAGATTGTGCCGTAAAAGCACTTGAAAACCTCGGCAATGCCATAGTAAATCACCCAACCTCTTTTGCAAATTGGTCAATATTGATAATGAGCGAGTTGTATGGAATTAATGAGATTGTTATAACCGGCAGCAATTTTTACAAAGAAAGAGAGCAGGTACTGGCACAGTACCTGCCTAACAAGGTCATTCAATGTGCAGGCTTGGAGGATGGTTCTTTCCCGATGCTGAGGGGTAAAAAGTACAGTGAAAAAACCAGCTTTTACCTTTGTAAAAACTACCATTGCCAGCCCCCTGTTTATGATATTAAAGAACTGTATTTACTGCTTAGTAATGTGGGGAATAACTAAACAGCTAAACACAATATTTGTAAAATTCCACCGTTTACCCTTTTCAGGATTGTAATTTGTTGAAAAAAATATTACTGATTCAACCGGAAAGCGATGTTAAATCAAAATAATCATTACATTTGCCCAATACCCTCAAAGTTAAAAACAATGAAGTACAGGCTGTTCTATCTGATGGCTGTTACAGCTATCGCATCTACAACAACCAGTTGTAAAAAATCAGGCAGTAAATCAGGCGGCGGTTACGCTGTTGATAAAGGCCAATTAATCGGAGTTGCCCCAGCTTCAAGGTGGAGCTTACCCAAACCTCCGGGCATGGTTTATATTCCACCGGGAACATTCCATATGGGTGCCAGTGATGAGGACTTAAGTTATGCACTCACTGCCCGTAATAAATCCGTTTCAATAAGTGGATTTTGGATGGATGCAACCGAGATCACCAATAACGAATACCGTCAGTTCACCAACTGGGTGAGAGATTCTATCGCTTCCAAACTGATGGGCTATGTTAAGCAAGGCACCGACGGCAATGAGTACATTGACTGGACCAAGGCTAAAACCATCAAGTGGGGTGATAAAGCCACCATGGAAAAAATAGACGCTATCATCGTTACTCCAGACAACCGGATATTCGGTAAGAAAGAACTGGATGCAACTAAAATAGTTTACCAATCTGAAATATTCGATTACAAAGCGGCTGCACAAAATAAAGATGCAACCGTTCCCCGCTCTAAATTCATCATTAAGAAAAACATACCCGTTTACCCGGATTCACTTTGCTGGGTGAGGGACTTTGCTTACTCGTACAATGAGCCAATGGCAAAAAAATATTTCAGCCATCCTGCATTCGGTAATTTCCCGGTTGTTGGTGTAAGCTGGAAACAGGCTACTGCTTTCTGCGAATGGAGAACCCATTACCTGAATGCATATCTTGAATCAAAGAAAAGAGGAACAGAATCTGATTTCAGGTTACCTACTGAAGCAGAATGGGAATATGCTGCAAGAGGCGGACGTTCACAAGCCGATTATCCTTGGGGTGGTTACTACTTACGTAACAAGAAAGGCTGTTTACTGGCAAACTTCAAACCCGGAAGAGGTAACTATCCGGAAGACGGTGGGTTTTATACCGTACGTGCTGATGCATACTGGCCAAATGATTTCGGATTGTACAACATGGCAGGAAACGTAGCTGAGTGGACATCTTCTTTATATTATGAAGGCGCTTACAGCTTCCAGCATGATATGAATCCAGACATTCGGTACAATGCGAAAGAAACAGACAAGCCACGTGACAAACGTAAAGTATTACGTGGTGGAAGCTGGAAAGACGTTGGTTATCTTTTACGGACCGGAACAAGAGCTTACGAATACCAGGATACAGCAAAATCTTACATTGGCTTTCGTTGTGTAATTGATTTGCCACCGGCTCAGAAAAAGGGCAAAAAGTAAACAGTTTCCAAAACTAAGAACTTATAAGGGTACCTGTAGTATTGAAAACAGGTACTCTCTAACTTTTGTGTAATCAAACTTTAAAATAATCCCCAGTTAAAACTTAAAATTTTTCAACCATGGCTCACAACAAAAGAACCTTTTTAACCCTAATTGATGTATTGGTAAGTGCCGGTGCTGCAGTGATCATTTTTGCTGCCTGGGCAAAACTTACTCACCAGTCTTATGCAGATATGATGTTAACCATTGGGATGTGGACAGAGACCGGAATTTTTCTTGTGTATGCAGCTATTGAGTGGATCAAGCCTAAGCACCATGAAGAAGATGACCAGCCAGAAGACAAAATAGAGAACCCCTCTTTACAGTCGATGGATAAGATGTTACAACAGGCTGATATAACACCAACCAGCCTTAAAAAATTAGGAGAAGGATTTCAAAAATTACAGGGAACTGTGGGAAATATGAGTGAGATCGGCGACGTGGTTAAAAACACCGGCGATTTCAGCAATAAAACAAAAGAAGCTACCGCTGCACTGGGTAATATGACCACTGCCTTTGCCAGCAGCGCTGCTACCATGGGAAGTTTCAGCAACGCGGCTGAAAGTGCAAAAGGGTTCCATGAGCAGGTTCAGGTTCTTACAAAAAATCTTGGTTCTTTAAATACTATTTACGAGTTGGAGTTGAAAGAAAGTAATAACCACCTGAAATCACTGAACACATTCTATGGAAAACTGGCAGAAGCCAGCCAGACCATGATGGGTACTGTGGAAGATGCAGGTAAAGCAAAAGAACAGATCGGTGTTCTTGCCAATAACCTGGGTAAACTGAATGCCGTTTACGGAAACATGCTCAGCGCTATGCAGGGACGTTAATTCAGGATATTACTTAGTGTAACTAAACAATTTAAAACTAACAATCGTAAATTAAAATACTATGGCTTTACCTAGAGAGCCCCGGCAAAAGATGATCAACATCATGTACTTGGTGCTGACAGCTATCCTGGCGCTGAACGTATCAGCGGAAGTGATAGAAGCCTTTAAAACAGTGGACAAAAGTCTGCAAAGCTCCAACACAAGCATCACAACTTCCAACTCAATGATATATAAATCATTGTCAGATATGTTGAATAAAGATGAAACTAAAGTACAGGCTGCCATATGGCAACCCCTGGCTGACAAAGCAAAGGGCTATGCAGCTGACGTGGATAAATATATCAATGATTTGAAGTTGGAGTTAAAGAAAGGAGCAGGATTGGTTGTTAAAGAAGATGGAAAAGAAGATTTCAAAGAAGATAACCTTGACGCCTCTACCAGGTTATTTGAAACTAATGGTAAAGGGAACGAATTAAAGGCCAAACTGGAAGATTTTAAAAAGAAAATACTTTCCTTGGACCCAAAAATTCAAGCCAAGTTTGAAAATAATTTCCCTGTTAGTACAGACGGTGTGGAAGGAAAGGAAGGGAAAAAGGACTTTACTACCGGCTATTTTCATATGACACCGACAGTAGCTGCATTGACTATTTTGAGTAAATTTCAAAATAACGTGAAGAACGTGGAAAACCAGGTTGTTACTTATTGTGCCAGCCAGGTGGGTGCTGTGGAAATCCATATGGATGAAGTGGGAGTACTTGTTGGCCAAAACTCTAATTACTTAATGCCTGGTCAGGAACTGGTTGTTACTGCAGGTGTTGGAGCCTATAGTTCCACTGTTAAAAGCAATATTGCTATTAATGGTACTCCTGTAAACCTTGTAGCTGGCCAAGGAGAGTATAAGACTAAAGTAAGCGGATCAGGTAAACACGTTATAAGAGTTACCGGTAGCTTTAAAAATGAGCAGGGAAAAGATATACCTATTAGTAAAGATGTTGAATATGTCGTAGGTGTTCCTGGTGGAGCAGCTGTGATGCTCGATAAAATGAACGTATTTTATATTGGTGTTGATAACCCGATTACCATTTCATCTGGATCTGGTTGGGATAAAACAACTGTATCAATGACCGGTGGAACGCTATCGGGAAGCGGTTCAAATCGTGTTGTTACCGTTACAACTCCCGGAGCTGCAAGTATAACAGTTACGGCCGACGGAAAATCAAGCAAATTTGATTTTCGTGTAAAAGTGGTGCCTGACCCGGTATTTAAAGTAGCTTCTGGTAAACCAAGGATGCCATCGGTTGAGTTTAAGAACCAGCAGTTCTGCCGTGCGGAACTTGAGAAATTTGATTTCGATACAAGATTCAATATTGTAAGTGCTACAGTTTACTTTTCAGGAGCAGGATTCCCGAGTGTAGCAACCTCTTCGATCAATGGAAACAATTTAGCGCCCATAGCTTCGTTCTTAACAAGGTGCGGTCCTGGTTCTGTAGTTACTTTTGATAATATTAAAGTGACAGGCCCAGGCGGACAGAGAACAATTGAAGGAAGATCATTTGCCCTATATTAATAAATTAATAAAGATTTGCTATGAAGATGCGATTATTTAAATACCTGGCGTTGGCAATTTGTTTTTGCATGGTTGCAGGTGTTGTTGAGGCTCAACAAAAGAAGAAAACAACAACCCGGTCGGCTACCAAGCGGCCTACCACCCGTAAAACGGCAAAGTCAAAAACAAAAGCTACGATCAACCCCACTGCGCCGGTAACGGATACAGTGAAGACGGTAGCGGTGGCTCCTCCTCCGCCCCCTTTAAATGACAGTTTACCGATCCCGGTTATCAAAAAGTCATTGAGGCCCGACGAAGCGGTTGAAACAACTATGCTGAAAGACAGAACACCATTAGTATATGAGAACCTGCGTGCAGACGATGCCCTTTACCGTCATAAAATATGGAGAGAGATTGATGCCAGGGAGAAGATCAACCAGACCTTCATGTATACCGCTAATGAAAATAACGGTAACCAGCGCTTCATTTCAATATTGCTTAAAGCAATTGACGATAGTGCAGTAACTGTTTTTAACAGCATTGATGACAGGTTTACAACACCAATGACCAAAGCTGAAGTAGCAAAAGCGATCGGTGGAGACTCAGTACCAGTACCGCAGTACGACACAGCCGGTAACATGATCGGTACTATTTACAAACGTGCAGAGATCAACCTGGATTCCTTTTACCGCTTCCGTGTTAAGGAAGAGGTAATATTCGATAAAGAAAGTTCACGCCTGTTCTGGAGAATACTTGGAATAGCCCCAGTTAAAGACATCATTACATCTATGGGAGTTAACCTGGGCCCTTCTGAATTATTCTGGGTTTACTACCCCGATATGCGCCCGATATTTGCCCGTTACGAAGTATATAATGGAAAAAATTACGGAGGCCGCATGAGCTGGGAAGATCTTTTTGAAAGCCGTATGTTCTATGGCCGCATCATTAAGAGTACAATTGATAACCCACTGGACAGGTTCATCAGGAACTATCCAGGCTTACAGGATAAAGGAATACTTCAACTCCTGGAAGGGGAAAATATCAAAGAGAAGATATTTAATTACGAACAGGACTTGTGGAGTTACTAAGTCCCGTTTATTAGAAATATTTCAAAAAAGCCCGTCTATATGACGGGTTTTTTTATTTATTGAACAAGAGGTAATAAAATTTAAATAGTAACAATTTTTTATAAATACCCACAAAAGGGTATTGGCGGTGAGTTTGGGTTTGGCTATCTTCGTTTCGGTTTTTCATAGGATATTGGATTTTAAACGGGGCTGAATTTCCATTCTGGCCCCTTTTTTATTTATCTTTTGAAGTAATCAACGATCAAGCCTGCCCTTGCATTTCCGATTACCTCAGCCAGTTCTTCATGGCTTTTCTCCCTGATATTCTTTACAGATCTGAATTTCTTCAAGAGCAGGTCAGCCGTGGTTTTTCCGATACCCTTTACCAGCTCCAGTTCATTTTTAAAAGTACCCTTGCTTCGCAGGTTCCGGTGAAAGCTAATACCATAGTTATGTACTTCATCACGGATACGTCTGATCAGTTTCAGGCTGTCGCTTTCCCAGGGAAGTTTTATGGACTGGCTATCGCCCGGAAAGAATATTTCTTCCTCGTTTTTTGCCAAACCCACAACCGATGTAGTACCCGGTATTTTTAATTCGGTAATACTTTGCATAGCGGCGCTTAACTGGCCTTTTCCCCCGTCGATTATTATAAGCTGGGGCAATGGTTTTTTTTCATCAAGCAGGCGTTTATATCGCCGGTATACCACTTCTTTCATAGAAGCAAAATCATTTATACCCGTAACCGTTTTTATTTTGAACCGCCGGTAGTCTGCTTTACTGGGCTCCCCGTTCTTAAAATATACCATGGCTGAAACAGGGTAGCTTCCCTGGAAATTCGAGTTATCAAAGCATTCTATGTGTAAGGGAACAGCAGGAAGCTGCAGGTCTTTTTTTAACTGCTGCAAAATCTTTAGTTTCTCATCGGCAGATCTTTCCTCCAGGTTCAGGATCTTTTTCTTTCTGAGTTCATCCCGGAAATAATTTACGTTCTTTTCCGAAAGGGTCAACAGGGTCTTTTTATCCCCGCTTCTTGGAATGGTTACCTTTACGTTTTCTTCAGGAAATTCTATCGCAAAGGGAACAATGATCTCACTGGCATTGCTTTCAAAACCCTCTCTTAACTGTGCAGCTGCAAAAGAAAGGACTTCTGCCGCCGTTTCATCCAGTTTTTTTTCGAGGGTAATGGTTTTTGTTCTTACAATGGTTCCGGCATTAATGGCCAGGTAATTCACGTAAGCGGTGTTTCCTTCTTCCAGGATGGAAAACACGTCTACTGTTCCGATACGGTTATTTACAACGGCCGACCTGGATTGGTATCCTTCAAGGTGTTCCAGTTTTTTTTTGAACGCTGCCGCTTTCTCAAATTCCATACTTCCGGAAAGCCGGCTCATTTCTTCTTTAAAATGCTGGATCACCGGCCTGAGATTACCTTTCAGGAGATTAACCAGTTGTTTCAGGTCCTCCTGGTAATCTTCTTCTGTTTGCAACCCTTCGCATGGGCCTTTGCAGTTGCCCAGGTGGTATTCGAGACAAACTTTGAATTTGCCTTTCTTTATATTGTTCTCCGATAAGTTCAGTTTGCAGTTCCTCAATGAAATTGTTTGCCGGATGAAATCAAGCAGTTCTCTTACTTTCTCAACCGAAGTATAAGGTCCCAGGTATTGCGATCCGTCGTTTATCTTTCTCCGGGTAAAAAATACACGGGGGAACGGTTCATTCTTTATTACGATATAGGGGTAACTCTTATCGTCCTTAAGATTAATATTGAATTTTGGCTGATTTTCCTTTATGAGTGTATTCTCAAGCAGAAATGCATCCTGTTCATTATTTACAATGGTAAACTCAATGTGGTGGATCCGTTTTACCAGTTCATGTGTCTTATAACTGGTGAAGGTTTTTGAGAAATAGGAGCTTACTCTTTTCCGGAGATTCTTTGCTTTGCCCACGTAGAGTAATTCGTTTCCGGCATTATAATACTTATAAACTCCCGGATCGGCAGGAATAGTAGGAGCGATTACCGTAAATTCTTTTTGATTCATTATGATTAAAAATCCCAGGTTATTTTTTCTTCCCGCTCTACCGATGAATTTCCCTTAGCATCGGTAATAATGGAGACGATCTTGCAATACTTCCCGCCCTGCCAGGTTAATTGCAGGGTTTTAGAAGGACTTATTTCTTTTACCATGTATATTCTTTTTACCTTATCGGTCTCTGCGTCAATATGAACATCCCAACGTTTAAGTTTCATGGTATCGGGTAATTGGCCAGATGGCTCATAAGTGAAAGTATAAGCAGCAATGGTCTGGTCTAAGAAATTCTTTTCTGTGAACAGGCTTGTCAGGTTGGTTGAATCGATCACGGGACTCAGGAATTCTTTCACTGCCTCCTCGAGCTCTTCAATTTTAAGCCAGGCAGAATCTGTATGGTTGTTACTGGTGCTGTATTTAAGCGGATTGATACCGGTTGTCCTGATCTCGTACACCTGGCCCCGGATATAGCTTGTAACAGGGAAAAAACTTTGTTTTTTCGCAGGCTCTTTTTCTTCTTTTTTAGTTTCCGGACTGGCTGGAACAGAGCAGGAGCCAAACACATATGCGGCAAAAATACAGGGAAGAAGGTATCTCATTGTTCAAAATTAAATGGAAAGTATGGCATTGCAAAACCTGAACAGACTGAGTACGGGCTAATAAAAAACGCAACAACCCGTTCAGGAATTGTTGCGTACTATTTTAAAAAACAAAAAGATCAGTTAAAATCAAAAGCCTTTTACAATACCGAATTTAAGGCCAACAGCATACGGCTTTTCTATCAGGGCTATATCCTTCCGGTAAGTTGAGTAAACCTGGTAACGGACCTGCGGGCCTACCCGTAAACTATAAGCACCCAGCCTGTAATTCATGTATGTTTCAAGTCCAATGTTCAGGTTCCAGGTACGAATGCTGGAAGGATCGGAAACATAATTTTTAAGGTCCGATGATATCAGGTGTGCTTTTCCTCCAAAAATATAAGATGGCTGGGCTGTAGCGCCTATAAACCACTCTACATTTTTATTGCTGGAGAGCTTGTAAGACAATCCTACAGGAATGGATACCTGGTAAGTACGGTTATGCAGGGTTACGGGTTGCAGCGCACTATTGTCAAAAGTATTGGCAATAGAAGATGAACGGGCAGCAGGATATGAATATCCTGTTATCGGATCGGTAAGTAAAATAGCGGTCTGTATCGGGTGATTTGTTTGATCCGCATTGATATTATAATTGGTGTAGTTAAACTGTACACCCGCTTTTAATCTCAGGTTCTTTGCAAAGGCATACGATATTCCCAGTCCTGTTTCAATACCCAGCCCGGGTTTCTGGCTTATGGCCTTATTGATATCGCCCGTTGTAGCGAAAGGAGCAACAGAGCCTTTAGATTCTGTTGTTAACTTACGGTAGTTAACAGCCGGGGTTGCATAAAATTCAACATCCAGGCGGTCTTTCCATTTGCTGCTTCTGGGCTTATTCTGCATCGCATAATTCTCAATCCAGGATTTTTCTTCCTGGGGACCGGTCTTTACTTCAGCAATGACAGCTTTTAGAGCATTCGCACTCTCCTTTTCTGCAACAGTTGTTTCCGGTGCCGGGGACTGAACAGACATATTGATCTTTGATTCTGCCTTGTTCAATGTTTCATCATTTTCACCGGTAAACTCTTCATTGGCGGCCTGCAGATTAGCAGGGCTTGTTCCTTTAAGTTTATTCTTTTTATTGGCAGCCACTGCAACAGCAAATGGTTGTTGATCGTTGTTTACAAAATTAACGGGTTGAACAACACCCTTATTGTTGCGTTTACGTGCAGCAGGTTTATTCGTAACAGAGTTTTCGCTGGCGGTACCGGCAACATAATTGCTTTGGCTAAGGTTGGTTTTAGTACTTGATGGTGTTGCTTCCGTATTTATTTCAGGCTTGTTTGAAGAATAGTGGTATGTGCTGTTATTATTATCCGGCAATGGGTTACTTGCTAAAGTTAATTCGTCATTTTTGGTAATACTGCTGTTACCTGCAAGGGATCCGCCCTGCTTTCTTCCGGTAAGCAGATCTTTCGCTGCATCATTGCCTGTATTAAGGTAACCGATCAAAGGCAAAGAGGTGAGGAAAAGGATGCTTATTGCAAAAGATGGCCACCTGCGGCTGGGATGCAGGTTGTTATAGATGCTGTGCCATACCCGTTTTGAGGGGTACATCCTGAACTGGTCTGATTTTTCCTTGATCAGCTGTTCAAATTCATCCGTGTAAAAATCTCTTTCCATTTTTCAAAAACATAATAGTTATTGGTAATGGCCGGTCAAAGTGGTTAAGCTAACCCGGCGATACTGCTCCGAAAAAAGTTGTTTTTTTCTTTTGCTTTTGAATGATCTTCTTTTTTATTAAAATGTCTTCCAGCATGGCTTTTGCCCTCGTGTACTGACTTCGGCTGGTACTTTCTTCAATATCCAGCATGCCGGCAATTTCTTTGTGCGAATAGCCTTCAATGGCATATAGGTTCAGTACTGTCCTGTATCCAATTGGCAGGGTACGTATGCACTCCACCACCTGCTTTGCCTGCATGATGGATGGGATCATCTCTTCTTTTACGTGAACACTGCTTGCATGAATGATATCTACACTGTCAGAGAACTTCTTATTCTTTTTAAGGATGTTGATGCATGTATGAACAATGATCCTTCTTATCCATCCTTCCAGCGCTCCCTCATTCCTGTATTGGTGTATTTGTGTAAACACTTTAATAAAACCTTCCTGTAACATATCCTCCGCATCCTCCCTGTTTTTGGCAAAACGGTAGCATACACCCAGCATCCTGGGACTAAAACGGTTGTATAATGCCTCCTGTGCAGTGGCATTATTCCTTATACAGCCGGCCAGCATGAGCTCTTCGGTCATTGTGTGCTTAGTTTACCCTATAAATATAGACAAAATACTTTTAAGTAATGCTGCACCTAAAACACGGGGCGTCAAAATGTTAACA
>DAOLIP010000008.1:0-64429 GCA_035328475.1 Ferruginibacter sp. | reverse complement strand
ACCAGCTTCAGCGTACTGGGAGCAGGCACTACGCCTACCTACCAGTGGCAGGAAAGCACCAACGGTGGCGGCACATGGACCAATGTAGTGAACGGAGGCATCTACAGCGGAGCCACTACTACCACGCTAACACTTACCGGTGTTACTGCCGGTATGAATGGTAACCTGTACCGTGCTGTTGTTGCCGGTGCCGCACCTTGCAGTATTGTTAACTCAGCAAGTGCAACACTTACCGTTAGTCCGCAGCCGTTGGTAACATTAACTGCTGCACCATACACCAGGTTATTGCCGGGCAGAACAACCGTCATTACCGCTTCGGTAAATCCATTATTACCTTTCACGGCGGTATGGACATTGAATGGTACTCCAATAACAGCAACAGCAGGTAATACCTACACGGCCGATGTGGATCACCTGGGTACGTATACCGTGATAGCCACTATCGGAACCTGTACTTCGTTGCCTGCAAGTATTATCATTGCAGATTCTGTGAGTACCAAGCTGTGGATCTATCCAAGTCCGAATGATGGTGTATTCACGGTTTCTTATTATACACCGGGAGCTACTCCAGCCAATAAACTTGCCCAGCGTTTGACAATTTATGATACACAAGGCAGGTTGGTATACAGGAAAGATCTTACGATCACACAAGCGTATAACCTGGAGAAAGTTGATATGCGAAGGAATAAAGGCGGGTTATATTATGTGGTGTTGAGAGATGCCAATGGAAAACAGATCAAGACCGGTGAAGTAGTCATAAGATAACACCGATCTTCATTCATAATCATTCAACTCCCGTTACGTTTGTAACGGGAGTTTTTATTTGGTGGGAGAACCACTCACAAAGCGACTGTTTCTTAAATAAAACCGGTAAGGGTAATGCGCTGCCGGGCCGGCACTTTCTACACCAATACGCTTACTGTCGCCGATCAATTGCTTTTCCACTTTAAAACCATCATCTGCAATATAGATCCGGGCTCCCAGCAGATAGGTACCGGAATGTATTTTAGAGATACCTAAGGCCTTTGCTGCATTTCCAGGACCCTTCGTTAATGTGTTATCCAGGTTTTTTTTGCCTGTACGCTTCAGCATAACATCAATGCCTTCCAAAGGTTCTATGGCCCGTATCAATACCGCATCGGGTACTTCCTTTTCATTGGTTACCACGTTGAAGAGATGGTGCATGCCATAGCAGATGTATACATACGCTGTACCAGCCGACGCATACATATGTTCATTGCGTGCAGTTCGCCTGCCGCCGAATGAATGAGAAGCTTTATCGGTAAGGCCAATATAGGCTTCGGTTTCCACGATCCTTCCCGAAGTAGTTTGCCCGTCGATCTTAGTAATGATGACCTTACCGATCAGCTCACGGGCTATTACAATAACATCGGGGCGCTGATAAAATTGAAGCGACAGTTTCTTCATTATATTGTTAACTTTAAAGCTAAAATACGGATTAGGACCAATAGCCAATTGAAATAAACATGCTCAAGGAAATCATTACTTCTGTCCAGGCCTATTTTCATGCTCACCGTTTTATTATAAAACACCGGCTGTGGAAATGGATACTCATACCCGGCCTGATCTATTCCATTCTATTTTTCCTGGGGATTTATTTTTTTATGAAGTCCAGCAACAGCGCCATTGGGTACATGTTGCTGAAAAGCGGGCTTAAAGAATGGATGGAAAGAATGGAAAGCAGCTGGCTGAGTTTTTTACTGCTCTTCGGGCAACTGGTGCTGCAACTGGTATTGTTGCTATTCTATTTTTCTCTTTTCAAATACCTGTTCCTCATCATCGGTTCACCCCTGTTTGCCTACCTGAGTGAAAAAACAGAATCCATCATGGAAGGAAAAGATTTTCCGTTCAATTTTTCGCAATTGATGAAGGATATTGTACGGGGCATCCGGCTGGCTTTACGAAACATGCTGTGGCAAACGGTTTACACGGTTTCCATCCTCATTCTGTCTTTTGTGCCCGTGGTGGGTTGGGTAACTCCGCTGCTGGCCCTGCTGGTAGAATGTTATTATCTCGGTTTTTCCATGCTGGATTACAGCTGTGAACGGAATAAGCTTTCCACTTCGCAGAGTATCTTATTCATCGGAAGACACAAGGGGCTTGCCATTGGCAACGGCATCATTTTTTACATGATGCACATCCTGCCGCTGATCGGATGGATACTGGCACCCAGTTATGCGGTGATCGCTGCTACCATCAGTTTATATAATGCAAAAAATACCGGCATTGCGGCAACCGGAAAAACTGATCTATGAGTAAAAACGCCACCGTTTACCTGGTACCTTCTGTATTGCATGAAACGGCAGTAGAAACCATTCCAATCTATATTATTGATGCTGTAAAAAAATGCAGCGTAATATTTGCCGAGAATGAACGGACAGCCCGTCGTTTTTTTAAAAGTATCTGGAAAGAAATGGTGATCGACAATTACGAGTGGTTCGCCATTCATAAAGCAGAAGATGAGATGACCGAAAAATTCAGGGAGAAGATAAAGGAAGGAAAGAATATCGCTATCATCAGCGAGGCCGGTTGCCCCGGTATTGCCGATCCCGGTCAGTTGCTGATAGCCGTAGCCCAGCAGATGAATGCAACAATAAAACCCCTGGTGGGGCCCAGTTCCATTCTTTTAGCCCTGATGGCCAGCGGTATGAATGGACAGCAGTTTGAATTTGTTGGATACCTGCCGATCGATACGCTGGAAAGAACCAAAGCCATTGCCGCTTTAGAACTTAGTTCGCAAAAGAAGAACAGTACCCAGGTATTCATTGAAACCCCCTACCGGAACAACCAGTTGCTGGAGACCCTGCTGAAACTGTGCAAAGGAAATACCCGGCTTTGTATTGCATCAGAATTGACTTCCCCGGAAGAATACATTAAAACAAAGACCATTGCGGAATGGAAAAAGGAGAAGGTTGACCTTCACAAAAAGCCGGTCATCTTTTTGCTGCATGCCGGCGCCTGATCAATGCGCAACAGGCTTGGAACTGATGATCTTATCTACAATATATTTACTGAAACCACGCCAGGGCAAGGTTCCTTTATATTCTTTGTAATGAAGGTCGTAATAATTCCCGCTGTTGTTCATCAGCACATTGGCAATACTGTCGTTGGTAACAGAAAATTCAAATTCATAGGAGCTGACAGTACCGGGTGTTTTGGAACGAAGGCCTGACTGGATGAGCTTTCCCTCGTATGTTTTAAAAACATTTCCCTTCTTTACCACGTAATTGAGTTCGCCTGATTTAACCCCTTCGCCAAAAACAAAATAGTATTTCCACCAGAATGATACAGCAGCAGTTACCAGCACAACAAAAACAAACCAGCGAAGAAATTTACGAAAACGGCTTTTTTTGGGAGGTTGTTCCTTTGTTACCGTATTGAATTTTACATCTTCCATAATTATTTCTTTTAAAAACTATAAGCCATACTTATCAACCAGGTAGATCAATGCAGTCATATTTACGGCGCCCAAATGTAATTCTCTTTTACTTACCGCTTCAAAAGTATCGGTTGCTGCATGGTGCAGGTCAAAATAACGCTGGGTATCGGGATTAAGGCCGGCCAATGCCGCACCGATCTGTTTCAGAGGCCCGATGTCTGATCCGCCGCCACCGCCGGAAAGATCGTACACGCCATAAGGATAAAATAAATTTTTCCAGCTCATCACTTTTTGCCTTTTTTCTTCGGGCATATCAAATCCAAAACCACGTGGTGTAAAACCCCCTGCATCGCTTTCCAGTGCAAAAATGTGTTTCTCTTTTTTCTCTTTTGCCAGTTCCAGGTATTTATCTCCTCCCTTTCCTCCATTCTCTTCATTCATGAACATCACTGCCCGTATGGTTCGTTTAGGCCTTGTGCCGGTTGCTTTAAAGGCCCTTAATACTTCTATGCTCTGTACACATCCTGCACCATCATCCTGTGCGCCTTCACCAAGGTCCCAGCTATCGAGGTGACCACCCACGGTAATAATTTCACCAGGTATTTCACTGCCCCTAATTTCGCCCACTACATTAAAGGAAGGAACATCGGGCAGCATAGTACAGGTGGTTCTTAAATAGACCGTGGTTACCATCTTACGCATCAATTGCCTGCTCAACCATTCTGCATCATTGGTACTGATGGCAACAGCCGGAATTTTAGGGAATGAATCATTATAAAGAGTAGTTCCTGTATGTGGAAAATCATCAAGGTTGCTTGCTAATGAACGAACCATTACGCCAATAGCTCCGTATTTTGCCGCCCTGGCCGGTCCCCTTGTACGGTAAGCGCCGCTTTCCCGGTAAGCCCAGAATGAATTGATGTGGGTGGGATTCATCGGGAAATTAAAAAAAACAACCTTCCCTTTGATTACAGCAGAACCAAGCCTGTCAAGTTCTTCAAAGTTTCTTACTTCAATTATGGAAGCATTAAGTCCTTTCTTGCTGGTTCCTTCCGAGTTTCCCAAAGCACATAATTTAAGTTGGTATTTTGTTCCATTGGCAACCTGAATATAGCCCTGTTCTTTTTCACCTCTTACCCAATGAGGAACCATGCAGGGCTGCAGGTACACGGTATCTGCCCCGGCATCTTTCAGCATCTGAAACGTTGCCTCCACCGCTTTTTGAGCCTGTGCCGACCCGCTCAGCCGTGGCCCTACTTTCTTACAGAGGTAGCGCAGGTTCTCATACGCTGTACCTTTTGCCATTATTTCGTTTGCGATCTTTCTGATGGTGACCGAATCGTCGTTTTGTGCAGATGCTGCGCCTGCAAGTATCAGCAACCATGCGGCCAGGAAGAATATTTTTTTACTCATAAAGTCTGTTGATAAAACAAACTTACTGATTTAATGGCAATACATGAGTGGGTGAGCTGGTGAAAAATAAATCGGTAAATTGCATTTCATCTTCGTAAAAAGACTTTTACATGAATATTGGAATTGTTTGCTATCCCACTTTCGGCGGTAGTGGCGTACTGGCAACAGAACTGGGCAAGGCCCTGGCTGACAAAGGACATAATATCCATTTCATCACGTACCAGCAGCCCGTAAGGCTGAGTGGCTTTCATGCCAATATTTTTTATCATGAAGTGCGGGTACCTACCTATCCATTATTTGATTACCCGCCTTATGAAACGGCTTTGGCAAGTACCATGGTGGATGTGATATTGAATAATGATGTGGAGTTGTTACATGTACACTACGCCATTCCTCATGCTGCTGCTGCTTATATGGCAAAGCAGATACTGGCTAAGCAGGGAAAGAAGATCCCGGTGATCACCACGCTGCACGGAACCGATATAACCCTGGTAGGCCGGGATAAGACCTACAGCCCGGTGGTTACTTTCTCCATGAATGAAAGTGATGCACTTACGGCCGTATCGCACAACCTGAAAGAAGAGACCTTTAAGAATTTCACGATTGAGAAAGAAATAGAAGTGATTCACAACTTTGTGGATGTAAAACGTTTTCACCGCAGGCCGGTAGATGCGTTTAAAAAGCTGATCGCCCCCAATGGGGAACGGATACTGGTGCATGCTTCCAATTTCAGAAAGGTAAAAAGAGTGGAAGACGTGGTCTCTACCTTCTTACTGGTACGGGAAAAGATGCCGGCTACTTTATTGTTACTTGGTGACGGACCCGAACGTTCGCATATTGAAGACTCGGCCAGGCAATGCGAATCCCACAAGGATATAAAGTTTTTGGGTAAGCAGGAGCAGATGGAGGACATTTTACCCATTGCTGACCTTTTCTTACTCACCAGCGAATATGAAAGTTTCGGCCTGGCTGCATTAGAAGCGATGGCAGCGGAAGTTCCGGTGATATCCACCAATGCAGGTGGTTTACCCGAGATAAACGTAAATGGCTATAGTGGTTTTATGAGTAACGTGGGTGATGTAGCCGACATGAGTAAGAATGCCCTCACGATCTTAAAAGATGATACCTCATTGAAAACTTTCAAAGCCAATGCGCTGGCACAGGCCAAGAAGTTTGACATTGATAAGATAGTACCTGAATATGAAGCTTTGTATAAGCGGATGATTTAGCAGTTATCTTTTCAGCCATTTTTCCGGATCGATATTTCCCCGCTCGTCATTGATAAAGAAATCAATGGCGCCGATACCATCAAGGTTTGCTGCTGCCTTCCCGATCACTTGCCCGGTCCTTACATTCTGGCCACGTTGCACTGTAACACTGCTGAGATTACTATAAGTACTGAAGTATTTGCCATGCTGGATGATCACTACCTGCATATCTTCAATAAACACTACATTGGATACAACACCGTCGAAAACAGATTTTACATTACTGCCAATATCTGTTCCCACGGTTATACCTGTTATATCCAATACGGTACCGCTTGGTAACTGGTTCCTGCCATAGTGCATTATAGTTACTCCTTTATCAACCGGCCACGGAAGAATACCCCGGTTCTTTACAAAGTTTTCGTTCAATGCAGTATTCTCTGCATTCAGCAGCACACTTTCCGGAGCTGCTTTTTTGGTTTCCGCTTTCTTAGTTGTTACAGCAGGTTTGTCGGTCACATTCGGTGTTGATGGATTTGCCTTAGCCGTTGCCTTTTCTTCACTGGCTTTCTTAATAGCTGCTTTTTTTGCATCGGCCAGGGCCCGGTTAATGGCAGCGGTAATGGCATTATCCACTTTTTTCATCTGCTTTTTATAGGCAGCCAGCTGGGAGTTCAGCTCCTTTCCCTGTTTCTTCAATTCGTTCATTATTTTATCCTTCTCAATTTTCTGCGCCTCCAATGCGCCCATTTCTTTGTCCTTGCTTTTAAGCACTTCACTTTTCTGTACTTTGATACCGCCCAGTTCAGCAATACGCTGGCGGCGGAGTTCCTGGGTACGTAAGATATTCTCGCCCTGCTTTTCCCGGTAATCCCTGTAATACTTCAGGTAGGCAAGCCTTCGGATGGCGTCATTAAAACTGGCGGCGGAAAAGATAAAGTTCAGGAAGGCATAGTTGCCCCGGTTCTTATAGGCATATACCATACTCTTGGCATATTCTTCCTTCAGGGTATCCAGCAATTTATTATAGCGGTTGATCTCCTTTTGATTGGTGTAGATATTATTATCCAGCAGGTTTATATCCCGGCTCAGGTTATCGATGATACGGTTCTGCAGGTTCACTTTATCATTGATCAGTTTCCACTGTACCAGGTTCTCTTTGGTTTTTGCCTTATTGCTGTTGAGCAGTTTTTGAGTCTGTTCCATTTCTTTTTTAAGCTGGGCCCGTTGCTTTTCCAGTTCTTCACGGGTTTGCTGGGCAAGGGCGCCGGTACTAATAAAAGAAAACACAACAAAAGAAAAGATCAATTTAACCATAGTAAGAAATTGGGGTTAGCAAAAATACAATTCAAAACAGTACGATCATGCAGGTGTAATATACACATGAGCTTAATAATCTTAATAACGCCTACTTGCGTGTGTAATTTTTCGGGATATTAAATGACACTGATAATTCTTTGTTAAACTCATACTGCCTGAACTTAAGACTGATATCGAGTTTATTTTTTTCGGATACGGTTATTTCCCGGTAGGTGGAAAAATTAAACCCGTTCTTATTTTCATATTCACTGTAGGTAATATCGGCAGTACGGTTCCGGGCCATATCCACATCATCCAGTTTACTGTGCTGCAGTACATTGGTTTCGGGCGAAAGCGTAAGCAGGTGTTTAAAGAATTGTCCAACAGCCAAAAGCAATACCTGGTTCTCGGTCTTTTTGTAATACACAATATTGCTGTCCATAAAGACGGGGTTGCCAATCAAAAGATCCTGCAGTGTTTTATAGTCAAAAGGGATCTGGGTCACTTCCTGCAGGTAATCAATCGAGCGGTATTGAACTTCCTTATCCTGCTTGTTCAGCAATATAACCGTATCTTTTTTTATCAGCACCCGGTATATTTCTATATTCAGAATAGAAGCTGTCAGCGAAACCCAGATGGCACTGTCTTTTATAATCCTCACGATGGCTGTTACATCCGGTTGCTTGCCTTTATTGTCCTGGTAATCTACCTTAATCTTCGCATTGAATGTTTTGAAGTCGATATAATTTTTATTCAGCCCGGTAAGTGTATTGTTGATCATCAGCAACGAATCTGCTTTAGTCTGGTCAATTGTTGAAACCAACGTGGTATCCTTTGGTGCGATCGCTTTATTGATCTGTTTAACAGTGCGGCAACTGAATAAAGACAGGATGAGGATTGATGTAGCCAGGATAAAACTGAGTTGTTTCATTTTTGTGCTGAATTTTATTTGATACCGGTGTGACCAAAACCGCCTTCGCCCCTGCTGGTCTCATTTAATTCCTGAACCGGCACCAGCTCTGCCCTTTCAGCTTTGGCAATGATCATTTGTGCTATGCGGTCGCCATGTTGAATAGATTGTGGCGTATTGCTCAGGTTAATAAGAATCACTTTTAATTCGCCCCGGTAATCCGCATCTACTGTGCCGGGAGAGTTAAGACAGGTGATACCCTGTTTTATGGCAAGACCGCTGCGTGGCCGCACCTGGGCCTCGTATCCATAGGGCAGTTCGATAAATAAACCGGTGGGGATCAATTGGCGTTCCAGTGGCTGAAGTGTTACCGGGTTTTGCAAATTTGCCCTTATGTCCATCCCTGCCGATCCTTCCGTAGCATAGGCGGGCAGGTCATTGCTGGATGTATTAATAATATGAACCTGGATGTTTTGCATGTTGGCAAAGGTATAATGTAAGAAGGAAATTAAACACGTAGGTATTTTTTAATACCCTGTTTACCGGATGAGCATTACGGTACCCTGCTGGTATTTTCTTTTTCCGTTGCCGGTAACATAACTCAGGAACCATGGATAAGCACCTACAGGTGCTTTTTTTCCCTTATAGGTACCGTCCCATTTTTGAGAGATATCGGAAGTATTAAAAACCATCTGTCCCCACTTATTGAATACCTGGAAGGAGCAACTCTTCACCGTAATATCTCCAAGTACACCAAAGGTTTCATTCAGTCCATCGTTATTGGGGGTAAAAGCGGAGGGAATGAATATGGCGCAATCGCCTGGAAATACAATAACGGTGTCTGCTGCTATGCAACCGTTCAGCGTTACCTCTACCGAATACGTTCCGGCTTTATCAACTGTTATTGACCGGGTGGATTCCCCGGTATTCCATAAGTAAGTGTCGAAAAGTGCAGTTCCTGCGATTAGGTCGACCGATTTGAATTTACAGATCGATGTATCGGGGCCCAGGCTTACCGTTGGTTTTGGTTTTTCAGTAACAGTGATCGAATCCCTGATCCTGCAGCCGTTTTGCTGCACTTCAAGCCAATAGGTACCAAAACCCGTGGTCGTTATCTTGTTTCCGTTAAACCCGGTACTCCACAGATAATTGGCGCCTTCAATTTCTTCCACGCCAATGGTAAGGGCAAGCAGGTTACAACTTGAGGTATCGGCTCCTAAAAACCCTGTGGCATCTGCTATCCATATTCTCCTGTTAATGGTATCATTAAGTCCGGAGCAATCTATTTTGTAAACGATGAGCTTTACATCATAAAACCCCGGGGCACCATATGTGTGTGTGGGCTGAAGTACCTGGGATTGCTGGGTATCTCCAAAATCCCATTTAACCGAATCAATGCCGCTCAGCCTGTTTAGTTTGAAGGCAATGGTACGGTCGGTACAACTGCCTGAACGGTTAAAATCATAAGGGATGGAAGCCGTATCAAAATAACTCTGAATAAAGTTGGGCATACCAAACTGCACAGGTTCATCTGCAGCAGGCCCCATAAAGATCTTGTTATAATTAAAATTACATCCGGGACCGTATACATCGGGGTTATCAATCACGGAAACCGAAGTGTCTTTCCACATGGCCATATATATTTTCATATCGGGAGCTAACTGAAGAGCACCCGCAAACCAGGGAGTATTTTTTGCGATGGTTTGCCTTGTTCCTAAGATGGTTGCTGCATTGCCTGAAGTAATATCAAACTGGTACAGTACACTTGGATCAATTGCCGAATTATTGGCAGAAACATACAACAGGTTTCCATTAGGAGAAAACTCAGCACCATACACCCCTATAAAAGACGGGGTATGCGGTGTGGCATTCGGTTTAAATATCACCGGGTTTGAGATCACCCCTGTTGTGTTATTAAAATCCATCAATTCCACCACATCATTATCAAAAGAATGAACGGCCGCAAGTTTGGTTCCTTTAGAAGAGAATTTCAAGGTACCTATTGCGTTGTTCTCAAACCCGGATACCACAAGGCCTGTTGTACTTATAACGGGTGCAGGGCTTAATCCTGCAGCAGTAAGCAGGTAGGCATGGTATTCATCACTGTCCCATTTGTGAACCAGTATCCAGGCGTCTCTTTTATTACAATGCTTTACGCCGGCAATCTTTTCAAATATATTGTCTTCGATCAAAACATTGCCTGCTATTACTTCGCCTAATCCTCCATCACCTTTCATATTTACAATGTTATACTGAAACTGCTTTGTTTCCTGTAAGGCTGCACCGGTTGTGAAGACATAATAAATGCTATCATTACCAGGCTGGGGAACAATTAATGTATTATTGGTGCTGCTCTGATGGCCACTAAGAGCCCCGCCATTCTTCATTTGCAGATGCTGGCGATTCATGATTACCTGGCCATTCGTATAAAAAAGAAGCTTGCCGTTATTGTCACACATAGAGGAAGTTCCTTCGAAAGAACTCGCCTTCCCGTCTCTCAATACCAGTGGTGGGGTTTGGTTAAAATCCAGTCCTGCTTTGTTTCCAAAATACCAGATATTGGTTTGTTTTTGCCCAAACAAAGAGTATGTAAAAAAAAGAATTCCATATGTAAGGATATATTTCCGCAAACCGATCTGATTTTGAATTTATTTTAACTGCAACAGAACTGTTGCGAAAGCCTGTAACCCTTCTTCTCTGCCCACAAAACCCAGGCGCTCTGTTGTGGTTGCCTTTACCGAAACATCATTAGTACTGATCCCAGCAATGGATGCGATCGTTTCCTGCATTTGCTGTATATAAGGTTTTATTTTGGGAGACTGAAGGCAAAGAGTACTGTCAATATTCACCAACTTATAGCCTTTGGTATTAATCAAATCAATAGATCTCTTAAGTAATATCTTGCTGTCGATATCCTTAAACGCCTGGTCTGTATCCGGGAAATGAGTACCAATATCACCAAGAGCCAGAGCACCAAGCATGGCATCACAGATTGCATGCAGAAGTACATCGGCATCACTATGCCCTAAGGCTCCTTTGGTATGTGGTATTTTAACCCCACCGATCCATAATTCTCTTCCCTCTGTCAATTGGTGAAAATCCACTCCTGAACCTATCCTGTATGACATGTGCTGCTTTATTCTGTAAATATCCGATTTTTGAATGATACTAAAAACAAAAAAGCGTCATGCCTGAGACATGACGCTTTTTATTTAATATAAAAGATAGTCGATTATTTTCCTCCGAAATCAAACAGTAAACCAAAACGGTAAGTGTTTGATAAAGGTATACGGGTGATTCCACTTCCGGTTGGAAAAACATAAGAGAAATTAAGTGCAGCCACGCTGTATTTAACACTAGCTCCCACAGTGAAGTATTTCCTGTTTCCTTTGTTTGGATTCTCATAGAAATAGCCAACCCTGAAACCGAACTGATTATTATACCAGTACTCTGCTCCTATTGAGAAATTAAGTTCTTTGATCTCTTCGCTAAGTCCACCGCCTTCACCAAATGACTTAATCCAGCTGTTGGCAACACCATAGCTGCGGTACTTATTGATAGCAGCAGTGCTGGAGTAACCTGCAGAATCCTGTTTTACAGTTGGAACAAGCAGTTTATTCATATCAACAGCGAATGTGATCTTATTAGCCTCATCAAATACTTTAGTATAAGCAACGCCTACCCCCAGGTTTGCAGGGATAAAGTCTTTTTGAGTTGCATCACTCGAATACGATATCTTGGAACCAAGGTTACTTAAAGTAACGCCCCAGTTTAACCCTTGTCCGTTTTCTTTAGCTCCGTGGTGATATAAATGAAGATCACCTGCTACTGAAGAACCTGCCTTATAGGCGTTGCCGTTATAAGTACCGGTTGCCAGACTTGAACTGATATACCTGATTGCGATACCTAAACCGAATTTGTTTGACAGTTTTCTGGAATAACCCAAATCAATTGCAAACTCACGTGGCCTGCCTTCTGACAGATCAAATCCCTGTGCATCAGTAAACTGAATGCTTCCTAATTTAAAATAACGCATTCCTAAAGACAAAGCCTGCTTATCGTCAATTTTATAATAACCGGCAAGGCTTGCAAGGAACACATCATTAACAGAAAGATCTCTTAACCATGGAGTATAATTAACTCCAATACCAATTTTACTTGAAGCAAAAGGGGTTCTGGCTATGTTAGCAAAAGCTGCATTTGCATCAGGGGTGATAGCTATCCCCACATCTCCCATACCACCGCTGCGGGCATCTGGTGAAATACGTAAAAACGGAACAGCGGATGTTACAACGTTTATTTTGTTCTGGGCATTAGATACAGTTATTGTTCCTCCCAGTAACATAACTAAGGCAGTTAGTTTCAAAGTTACTTTTTTCATGCGTTTTGTTTTGTCTTGGTTAGGTAGACTTACCTCTATAAGCGTTAAGTTTAATGGTTGTTATTATGTTGTAAAAATAATGGTTTTATTTAAACGAACAACTAAAATATAAAATCTTGTTAAAAAAACCCCAAAAAATACCCTTTTTTCAAATATAGCACCTTTTCTTTTACTTCGGAATTCCAAAGAATCAATCCGAAAAATCCCAGAAATCAAAAATAAGGAAAATTACTTTATCCAGCAGTTATCCTGAGTTTCCCATTAACGTCGTCTGTATACGGATTATTGTTAGCCCCGGTGTTTCAAGCTGTTGTTGCTCAATCTGCCGGGCCTGGCCAATACCATTTCCCTTTTAAAGCTACAGAAAATCCACAAAGAACTTTACAGCAGATCAGTTTTACATGCTGTAGCTGTTATGCAAGATTAAAACTCTTACTCATATCCTCCAAAAAAATAAACCCTCACTTTAAGCATCCTGGGGCAATTTTTTTTCTACTTAACAGTTCTTCATTTTGCTGGCTTACAATACCCGGAAAATTTTAGAAAAAAAGGTTCGTTACCTGGATATTTAACTTCAAAAAAAGAAATACAAATCGCTCAATATCACCTAAAGTATTTATATTCGCAGCCGGTATAACCCCATATACAATAATAAAGAAAACCTTTCGTTAAACAATTTGATAAACGAATGAACATGACAAAACTATTTTCAGGTAAAAGTCTGGCGATCCTTTTAATTGCAGCACTTTCATTAAGTGCCTGTAAAAAAAGTGGTTCAAAAAAGAGTGGTAAATCATCGGCCACAGGCTGGAACTATGATGACAAAAACATGGGAAATTTCCATGTGGCTAAAGTTAAATACCCCAAAGCGGGCCCAGGTCTCGTATTTGTACAGGGTGGCTCATTCGTAATGGGTGCTAAAGATGAAGACGTAATGGGCGATTGGAATAATATCCCACGCCGTATCACGGTTCCCTCCTTTTTTATTGACGAAACTGAAGTGGCCAATGTTCACTATCGTGAATACCTTTACTGGCTGGAAAATACCTTTTCAGGCGATACCAATGTACTGAATAGGGCCTTACCCGATACACTGGTATGGCGGGAAGAATTGGCATACAACGAACCGTATGTAGAATACTACTTCCGCTTTCCTTCCTATAATTACTACCCGGTTGTGGGTGTAAGTTGGCGCCAGGCCCACGATTTCTGTATCTGGCGTACTGACCGTGTTAATGAATTGAACCTGCAGAAAAAAGGCTATCTGAAAAAAGACGCTATCAAAAGAGAGATGAAAGGCGCCGGTGCCGATGGCTCATTTAACACAGAAACATACTTGATGGCTCCCGACATGATCCAGGGAAGAAATAAACCAAAAAAATCAGATCTGAAAGATGTTAATGGTAAGCCCCGTGCAACCGTTCGTATGGAAGATGGGGTTCTTAATATGGGATATCGCTTACCTACTGAAGCCGAGTGGGAATATGCTGCTTATGGTATGCTGGCGCAAAACCCATCACCCCGTAAAAAAGAAGGCAAAAGCGGTGAGGAATTGTTCTCAAACCAACAGATCTACTCATGGAGCAGTAATCCGAACGGACTGCGTGACAACCGTCGCGGCAGCTGGCAGGGAAAATTCCTGGCCAACTTCAAACGCGGCAGTGGTGATAACATGGGGGTTGCCGGTGGTTTGAATGACCGTGCTGCAATTCCAGGCAATATCAAATCTTTCTATCCAAATGCTTTTGGATTGTATAATATGAGTGGTAACGTGAGTGAGTGGGTTGGAGACGTGTACAGGCCTTTAACACCCACTGATGCACAGGATTTCAACTATTTCAGGGGTAACAAATTCCAGAAGTATTACAAAAACACTTCCGGCGAGTATGAAAGAGACAGCATGGGACACCTGAAAAAAGTTGATATCTCTGATGAAGAAGTAAAGAACCGCAGTAATTACCAGAAGAATAACGTAATCAATTACCTGGATGGAGACTCTTCAAGCAATGTATATTATGGCTATGGTGTTACTTCACTGATCAGCGATCAGTCGAGGGTAATTAAAGGCGGTAGCTGGAATGACAGGCCTTACTGGTTATCTCCCGGAACCCGCAGGTTCATGGAAGAAGACCAGGCTGCCAGCACCGTTGGTTTCCGTTGCGCCCAAACTTATCTTGGTCCGCCAGAAGGTCCCGGATTTAAAGAAGGTAATATCTTCGGAACCCGTAAACAGAATTCAAGAAAGAAAAAGAAATAAGATTTTGACTATAAAAAACTCCCGGCTAATAACCGGGAGTTTTTTTATTGACCTATTCCCGCTTCCATTAATTTTGATACATGGAAATCCCGGAACTATATAAGCTTTACCTGAAACATCCCTCAATACAAACCGATACCAGGAAGTTAACACAGGGCGATATCTTCCTTGCCCTGAAAGGGCCGAATTTTAATGCCAACTTGTTTGCCATGAAAGCTTTGGAAAGCGGTGCTGCCTACGCCATCGTTGATGAAGAACCCGAAGAACCAAACGAAAGGATCATCAGGGTAGCCGATACACTAAGGGCCCTGCAGGACTTGGCTGGTTATCACCGGATGCAATTTGAAAATCCGGATGCCGGGAAAAAAATACCTTTTATAGCCATTACCGGAAGCAATGGTAAAACTACGTCAAAGGAACTGCTGCATGCTGTTTTAAGCAGCACTTATAAAACATACACTACCGAAGGGAATCTTAATAATCATATTGGAATTCCGCTTACGTTATTGAAAATAAGACCGGATGCGGAAGTAGCCATTATTGAAATGGGGGCCAATCATCAAAAAGAAATTGAAGGATATTGCCGCTATACCCGGCCAACACATGGCATTATCACCAATTGCGGAAAAGCTCACCTCGAGGGCTTTGGCGGTGTGGAAGGAATTATAAAAGGCAAAGGCGAATTGTTTGATTACCTGCGGGCAAATAACGGAACCGCCTTTGTTATGTGGGACTATGATTACCTGCGGGAAATGAGTGCCGGCATCACGAATGTGATCACTTACGGAACCCACTCCGCCACGGTTACCGGAACTGTACAAAACAGTTCAGGCTTATTGGAAGTAGCCATAACCAATGATGCAGAACTGGGTACTATAAAGACAAACCTGGTAGGAGAATATAACCTTCCGAATATATTGCTTGCGGTAACAGCCGGAAAGTACTTTGAGGTTCCTGCAGATAAGATCAAAGTTGCCCTGGAGAATTACCTGCCTTCCAACAGCCGGTCGCAGTTGATCGAAAAGAACAGCAACAAGATCATTTTAGATGCATACAACGCCAACCCAACCAGTATGAAAGCGGCAATTGAGAACTTCGCAAAAATGGACGGGAAAAATAAAGTGTTGTTGCTGGGAGGTATGATGGAATTGGGACAGGAAAGCCTTCATGAGCACCAGCAATTGATAGAACTCATCAAAAAATACTCCTGGAAGAACGTAGTATTGGTAGGAGGCGATTTCAGTAAAATAAATCACCCGTTCATAAACTTCAGCAATTCTGTTCAGGCCAGGGAATGGTACCAGCAACAGCATTATTCCAATGCCTCTATTCTAATAAAAGGTTCCCGTAGTACGCAAATGGAAAAAGTGCTGGAATAAAAAAGCCAGGTTGGTTAAAACGAAAACTTCCTTCGCTAAAGCTACGGAAGTTAAAGCGGAGACGAAGGGATTCGAACCCTTGATAGAGTTTCCCCTATACACACTTTCTCCCGATGCATCGGGACTCCTTCAACCAACCGATTAACCGGCCTGATCATATAGCCTCCACGCATTAATCAGTTGCAGGATGTATTTTTTACTCTTCATCTTCTTTATCTCCTTCTCCCTTACTATCGCTTCACTTCTTGTACCATACATCTCAAAATAAACCAGCCTCCAAGGTAGTTTTGATGAAGTATATTTACTCATCCCATCGTTATGTTTGCATAAACGATAATCCAGGTCATCGCACTGTCCAACATAAAAAGAAAAATCCTTCATACTCTGAAGGATGTATACAAAGAATTTTTCCTGTTTCATTGCGGAGACGAAGGGATTCGAACCCTTGATAGAGTTTCCCCTATACACACTTTCCAGGCGTGCTCCTTCAACCACTCGGACACGTCTCCTTTTTATTGGGGGGCAAAAATACAGTATCGGCCCTTATAAGCCGAATATTTTTTGAGCATTGTTGCCTGTGATCGCAGCCACTTCTTCAACAGGTATATTTTTTATTTCAGCCAGTTTTTCAACCACGTATTTTAAATAACTGCTCTCATTGCGCTTTCCCCGGAAAGGTACCGGGGTAAGGTATGGTGCATCTGTTTCAAGAACAATATGTTTGAGGTCTATGTTTGCAAGTACTTCTGCCAGCCCCGACTTTTTATACGTAAGCACTCCACCGATCCCAAGATAAAATCCCATATCAGTTATCTGCTTTGCATAAATACCACTGCCGCCAAAACAATGAAAAATGCCTCTTACGCCTTTATTGGTATACTCTTTAACCACATCAATGGTCTCCTGCATGGCATTACGGGTATGTATCACAATGGGCAGGTTATATTGCAACCCCCATTCTATCTGCATCCTGAATGCTGTGTATTGCTGTTCCGCAAAAGTTTTATCCCAGTAAAAATCAAGGCCGATCTCGCCTACTGCTGCAAATTTCCTTTTTGAAAGCCAGCCTTTCACCAGGTCCAGCTCATCCGGATAATTCTCTTTTACCGAACAGGGATGAAGCCCCATCATGGCAAAGCATTTACCGGGATAGGCCGCTTCAAGTCCCAGCATATTTTCTGTTTCACTGCTGTCGATGGCAGGCAGGTAAAATTTTTGTACCCCGGCATCATTGGCCCTACGCATCACTTCCGTTATATCCTGCTTAAAGCTATTTACGTATAAATGGCAATGGGTATCTATCAGCATGTTTATTCGTTGAGTTGCAAAAATGACTAAAATTAATTTAACGATTCCTTAAACCCATTACATGGGCACCAGTCTTATACCTGTTCGCTTTATTCACCTTTATTAAATAAACTTTTATGAAAAAGACTATTAACCTCACCACATGGCTCCTGGCTTTTAGCCTTATTGGAGCTATCACATTCACGGGATGTAAAAAAGACGACAGCATCAGCCCGGTTACAGACAACTCGCCTGCTGAAGAACTTGCCACGCAGGAAGCAACAACCGATGAAGCCGAAGCAGACGCACAGTTCGACGATGTGTTCAACATCACAGCCAGTATGAACTCAAGCCAGGTTGGCGAAGACCTGGGTGTAGGCGCGAATGTTTCCGGCTTGTTTGAACTGGGTACCACTGCGCCCACAAATCAAACCCGCTGCTTTACCATTACCGTAGTGCCTAACATTCCCCGTGTATTTCCAAAAACCGTTACCATCGATTTTGGAACCGGTTGCCTTTGCCGGGATGGAAAATACCGAAAAGGGAAAATAGTTTCCATTTACACCAACCCGATGGTGGTACCTGGTGCTAAAATATCCACCACTTTTGTGGACTATTATGTTGACAGTTTTAAAGTAGAAGGCACTCACATTACCGAAAATACAAGTACCAGCAATATGCAGGGCTGGAAGATCGTGGTTATTGATGGTAAGATCACCAACATCAATACAAACAGGTGGAGGAAATGGAACAGCGTTAAGAATGTATTGCAGATCGCAGGAAATGGCACCCCTCATTTTCCGCTGGATGATGTGTACAAGATAACAGGCAATGGTCATGGTTCTAACTCCGCCGGGCACAGCTGGTCGGCCCTGGTGGTGGAGCCCCTGATCAAAAAATTCGCCTGTCCTTGGATCGTACAAGGCAAGGTAAGATTGATAAGAGATGGCCGGGAAGCATTGTTAGATTATGGAAATGGGGTATGTGACAACATAGCGATCATTTACGTCAATGGCGTACCGCATATTATTAGGCTCTAAAAAACAGGAAAAAAAATTGTTGCTTATTTAACAACAACAATGTACATTTATCCCAGTTTTCATAGGGTACGGATTAAAAACGGGCCAGGGTTTCTACCCCGGCCCAATTTTTTTAACAGGTATTCCATCCTTACTCGGGTACCTTTTTACCAGTTTCCTGCCTCGATCTTTTTGAACGAATAGCCTTGCTCAGAAAAATACTTCAGCACTTTTGGCAAACAATAACTCAGTCGCTCATTTGCCTTCTCACTGTCGTGAAAAACAATTATAGAACCGCTACGGACATTACTGATAACGTTTTCACAACATTGTTCAGGCGACAGGCCGGTATCAAAATCACCGCTTAAAACGCTCCACATTATTACACGAAACGGCTGCTTCAGTTGTGCAAGCTCCTGCTGCTGTCTTCGGGTTATCCGCCCATAGGGAGGCCTGAAAAGGCCGGATTTGATATATTCCCGGGCCTGCAACACATCCGCAATATAATCCCCGGCTCCCGTCTTCCAGCCGTTCAGGTGGTTATGGGTATGATTACCAACAGCATGGCCCCTGCCCAGAATCTCTGCGTAAACAGAAGGGTTTTCAGCCACATTCTTGCCTATACAGAAAAAAGTGGCCCTGGCCCCATATTTGTCCAGTTCATCCAGCACAAAAGACGTAATGAAGGGGTGGGGCCCATCGTCAAATGTTAAGTATATGTTTTTTTCTGTACCCGGCATCTCCCAGGTACTTCTGCCGAACAATTTTCTGACCCATTTGGGCGTTTTGGCAAGGTAAAACATAGGGCAAATTAATTTTTTATACCGATTTAAACCTTTTTCACCTCATACAGTCTTAAGACAACTAAAAATTAATCATTATGAAAATTAAACAGCTTTTACCCGTTTTTGCGGCAATTACGCTGGCCATTGGCTTCAATTCCTGTAAAAAAGCCGACAATTCATCTAGCGATGAAATAGAAACCACCTTTGAACTTAGTGGCGACCAGGCGATCGCCGACAATCTTTCTGAAGATGCAAACGACATGTTCATGCAGGTTGCTGTTGAACAGAATGTAGCCGGTGGCAACTTTGCACCAGGCACCGGCGGAACCGTAGATAATTTTATTCCCTGCGCTACTGTAACCGTAACCCCACAAACCGGCTTTCCTAAAACGATCGTTATCGACTTCGGTACTGCCTGCGTTTTTAATGGCGTTACCCGCAGCGGCAAGATCAATATCGTGATCACTGACTCTGTAAGGAAACCCGGCAGCCAGGCAACCATGACCTTTACCAACTACTTTGTTAACTTCTATAAAGTTGAAGGAAACATTGTATGGACAAATACAAGTACTCCAGGCACAAGAAGCTGGACAAGGGTAACCACAAATGGTAAGATCACAGCTCCTAACGGGAATTATTGGTTACACAGCGGAACCAAGGCTGTTACCCAAATCGCCGGTGTAAGCACTCCTACCTGGATTGATGATGAGTTTACTATCACCGGTAACCATACGGTAACAAATTCTGCCGGAAGAACAAGAACAGGTACTATCTTAACCGCATTGCATAAGAAAACTGCCTGTGCTAATATCGATCAGGGCACACTAAAAGTAGAAGGCCCTAATCATTATGCGATCATTGATTTTGGTAACGGTACCTGCGACAACCTGGCTACCATCTCTATTGATGGCCGCCCGCCAAGAACAATTATTCTCCGTTAATTTGGTTTTTCAATACATCGAACCGTCCTGCCTGAAAGCGGGACGGTTTTTTAGTGCCCTAACTCAACTTATATTTGCAACCTATGAGTAAAGTAAGAGTAAGGTTTGCCCCAAGCCCCACCGGGGGATTGCACTTAGGTGGCGTACGTACCGTTTTATACAACTACCTGTTTGCTAAGCAAAATGGCGGGGATTTTATTGTACGGATTGAGGATACGGATCAGACACGTTTTGTGGATGGTGCTGAACAATATATTTTTAATTGTCTGAAATGGTGTGGACTGGAGCCTCATGAAAGTCCTTTTCATAAAGGACCATTTGGCCCCTACCGGCAAAGTGAAAGAAAAGAAAAAGGCATATACAGCCAGTATGCGGAGCAATTGGTGAAGAATGGCCATGCCTATTATGCATTCGACAGCAAGGAAGACCTGGAAAAAATGCGGGAGGATCTTAAAACTGCCGAAAACCCTTCGCCACAATACGACCATATTTCCCGTAAAAAAATGAAGAACAGTTTGACCTTGACGGAAGGGGAAGTAAAAGACCTGCTGGATAAAAATACCCCATATGTTATCCGCATTAAAATGCCCGAAAATGAAGTGATCAGTTTTACCGATATGATCCGTGGCGAAATAAGTTTTGAAACCGGCCTGGTGGATGACAAGGTTTTACTGAAGGCCGATGGAATGCCTACCTACCATTTGGCAGTTGTTGTTGACGATTATCTTATGAAGATAACCCATGCCTTCCGTGGAGAAGAATGGCTCCCCAGTGCCCCGGTGCATTTGTTGCTGTGGAAATATTTGGGATGGCAAAGCGATATGCCGCAATGGGCACATCTTCCATTGATCCTTGGCCCCAATGGTAAACTCAGCAAGCGGGATGGTGCCAAATACGGTTTCCCGGTCTTTGCCATGAACTGGACCGACCCGAAAACAAATGAATTGACAGAAGGATTTAAAGAAAAAGGATTTTTACCGGAGGCATTCATTAACCTGCTGGCCGTACTTGGATGGAATGACGGAACAGAACAGGAATTGTACAGCATGTCCGAGCTGATAGAGAAGTTTTCGATGGACCGGGTGCATGTGGCAGGTGCCAAATTTGATTTTGAAAAAGCAAAATGGTTCAACCACGAATGGATAAAAAGGTTTGAGGTTTCGGGTTTGAGGTTTGACGTTAAGAACCAGCTGGCGCAGAACAACATTATTGTTTCTGATGACAGCTTACTCGATAAAGTAATAGAACTGGTGAAAGACAGGTGTACCCTGTTACCTGATTTTGTACAGCAATCCTCTTTCTTCTTCAAGGCTCCCGAGCAACTGGATGTGGATGCAGTAAAACCAAAATGGAATGAGGAGAAAAAGGCTTTCTTCATTGCCTATGCAGAAAAATTAGCTGCCATCGGAAATTGGGAATTGCTGTCTCTTGAAACAGCATTCAAAGACCTGGCAACTGAAAAGAACATAAAGCCCGGAGAATTGCAATTACCGTTCCGTATCATGCTGGTAGGAGGCAAATTCGGGCCACCTGTTTTCGGCATTGCAGAAATACTGGGTAAAGAAGAGACCCTTGAACGGATTGAAAAAGCCCTGGTTATTTTCGGCAGCTGACCAGGCTTAATACTGGTGTTAACTCTTAATATCTTCCTGCTGTATGCATAAAGCCAAAATTTACTGGCCGCTGGTACTATCTTTAGCCGTTGTAAAATTCTTATTGCCATTTCTTGAGCAACACCCGATGTATGAACTGCAGAGAGATGAATACCTTTACTACCAGCAGGGGTTGCATTTCAGCCTTAGCTACCTCGAAAACCCTCCCCTGCTTTCCTGGTTGGGTACCATCTCTTCCTGGTTTGGCGGTTCCGAAGCATCCCTTAAATTCTGGCCTTGCTTATTTGGTGCAGCTACTGTTATACTCACCTGCATGATCGTTGCTCACCTGGGTGGTAAACTGCTTGCCCAGTTACTGGCTGCATTGGGTGTGATGGGCGGCGCCTTTGTCCGCATCCATTTTCTTTATCAACCCAATTTCCTCGACATATTTTTCTGGACATTGTCTCTTTATTTCCTCATCCGCTTCATTAATTCCAGCCAGCAAAAATTTATTATGTGGATGGCCATCAGCCTGGCACTTGGCTGGTGGAGCAAATATTCTGTGCTGTTCATGGGATTGGCCATTGTTACCGGCATAATTCTTTCGCAATACAGGAATGTATTTGCAAAAAAGAAAACATGGATTGCTTTTTTGCTGGCATTCCTCATCATACTTCCAAACCTGCTTTGGCAATATGTTCATAACTGGCCGTTGCTGCATCATATGGAAGAACTGAGAGATACGCAACTTAAGTACATCAATAAATCTGATTTTGTAAAAGATCAATTCCTGATGCTGTTGCCCGCCCTGTTGCTATGGATCGCCGGCCTCGTATGGGCACTCAGTAAAAAACAATGGCGCATCATCGGCATCATTTATTTTTCCGTTATCCTGTTACTCCTTTTCGGCAGCGGAAAAAGCTATTATACCCTTGGCGTATACCCGGTGCTTATTGCGGCTGGCGCCGTTGCCTGGGAACAGTTTCTGGGAAAAAGAAAATGGATCGGCTATGCAATGGCTTCCGTTATGATCATTTTTAACTGGATGATCATGCCCCTGCTGTTACCTATCTGGAAGCCGGAAAAGCTAGATGCTTTTTATAAGAAGATCGGCGAGGAACATACATGGGAAGATCTGAAAACGCATCCTTTACCACAGGATTTTGCAGATATGCTTGGATGGAAAGAACTGGCAGAAAAGTCGGAAAGATTTTTTAATACCTTACCCGATTCCACAAAAGCAACCAGCATCATCTATTGCCGTAATTATGGACAGGCCGGCTCCTTAAAATTCTATGGCAAAGACCCTGGTTTTAAAAACAGCATCATCAGCGACAATGGTTCTTTTCTGCTATGGATCCCCGATACGCTGTCAATGAAAAATTTATTGTTTATCGGCAGAAGAATGCCCGGTAAAGACGATGAAGTGTTTCAGCATTTTGAAAAAATAACAGTCATTGATTCAGTGACCAATCCCTATTCCCGCCAACTGGGTGATAAGATCATCTTCTTTGAGAACATTGACCGGGCCGGCTTAAAACTGGCCACGGAAGGATTAAAGCTGATGAAAGCAAAATTCAACCGCTGATATTCTTTACTTTTGCTGCACAAGGTTATTTTATGAACAGACCCGTAAGAGTTTTAGTTGCCAAAGTAGGATTGGATGGGCATGACCGCGGCGCCAAAGTAATTGCCACTGCCTTACGGGATGCCGGCATGGAAGTGATCTACACCGGCCTGCGCCAAACCCCTGAAATGGTGGTGAATGCTGCCCTGCAGGAAGACGTGGATGCCATCGGCGTAAGCATTCTCAGCGGTGCCCACAACACCGTCTTTCCAAAGATCATTGCGCTGATGAAAGAGAAAAAGATGGATGATGTATTGCTCACCGGCGGTGGCATTATCCCCGAAGAAGACATGGAACAACTGAATAAAATGGGAGTGGGTAAATTATTTGCCCCAGGCGCCACTACTTCCGAAATAGCAGGTTATATCAAAGACTGGGTAAAGGAAAACAGGAATTTTTAATCTCATTTGAAAAGATATTTATGTACAGCACCATTCTCACCCGTTTAGAAAACGGCATCTTCACCATTACCATCAACCGGCCTGATAAATTAAATGCACTTAACAAAGACGTGTTTACCGACCTGGATAAAGCCATTGATGAAGTAACTGCAAATGCCGGTATAAAATCGGCCATTATCACCGGCGCCGGCCCCAAGGCATTTGTTGCAGGCGCTGATATTACCGAGTTTGGCGGATTGAACAAAGAGCAGGCAATGGCACTGGCAAAACGTGGACAGGATGTTTTCTTTAAAATTGAGAACAGTAAAAAACCAATTGTTGCTGCCGTAAATGGATTTGCACTGGGTGGCGGTTGCGAACTGGCCATGGCCTGTCATTTCCGTTTGTGCAGCGAAAATGCAAAATTCGGCCAGCCCGAAGTGAACCTGGGTTTGATACCCGGCTATGGCGGAACACAACGCCTTACACAATTGGTAGGTAAAGGAAAAAGTATGGAACTGCAAATGACCGCACACCTGGTTGATGCCAGTGAAGCCCTGCAATTGGGCCTGGTTAATCATGTAACAACACCTGAGAGTTTATTGGAGAGAACAAAAGATATTTTAACCATCATTCAGTCAAAAGCCCCAATAGCCGTTGGAAAGATCATAGAATGCATAAACGTGGCCGTGGTAAGCGACAGTGTCTATACCAATGGCAAAAGCGGCTACGATAAAGAAATAGAAGCCTTCGGTGATTGTTTTATTACCGAAGATATGAAGGAAGGAACGGCTGCATTCTTAGAAAAGAGAAAAGCGAATTTCAAGGGAAAGTAAATTCAAAGTTAAATGGCTGTATTGTTAAATTGTTATGGATTCTTCCGGCTTGATAGCTCCTTCAACAAATAAACCATAAAACAATTAAGCAATTTATATCCACTTATTCTTATAGGCTAAGTTAATGATCTGTGCACGGGAGTTGACGTGCAGTTTCTCATAGATATGCGCCACATGCTTGCGTACGGTAAGCGGACTGATGAATAGTTTTTCTCCAATGGCTTTATAGTTCTTGCCGGTGACCATTTCTTTAAGTATTTCCATTTCACGTTCGGAAAGCAATGGGTCGGCATTGTATGTTTCATTGGTAACGGCAACAGGCGAGAGCTTCAGCAATTCCATCGTCTTCCTTGCAATAGCCGGGCTCATGGGTATGCCGTTGTATTCAACCACGTTGGTGATGGCATCAATGATATTTACGGCGGTATCATCCTTCAGTAAATAACCTCCAGCCCCTGCTTTAATGGCTTCAAATATCTTTTCATTGTCTTCAAAAACAGTAAGTACAATGAATTTGATATCGGGATAAGCGGTCGAAGCAATGCTGATGGTTTGTATCCCATCCATAACCGGCATTTCCAGGTCCATTAAAACAACCTGCGGCCTTTCTTCTGCAGGCAACTGTTTAAGCTGCTCCAGGAAATCATGGCCATTCTTTGCTTCCAGTACCAGTTCAATTTCTGCAAAGGACATGATCTTCTCTTTCACCGTAGTCCGGTTTATCTGCTTATCATCCGCTATGGCAATACGTGTGGGCATAAGTAAATTTCCAATTCCTATTCTCTAATTACAATACTCCCTTACGATTATTTTTTTTAGCTTAAATTAATACTAATTTTCCAACCTTGCCTGTTATAAAAAATATTATCCTGCAACTCAGCATGTTCCTGCCTGCCTTTTTTTTGGGGCAGTTGTGCTGTGGTCAGTCGCAGCATTCGCTTATAGAATATACTACCGAAAACGGGTTAAGCCTTAACTCTGTTAATGACCTTCATTTCGATAAGCAGGGCTTTTTGTGGGTCACTACAGCCGATGGCCTGCAGAAATTCGATGGGTACCGTTTCCAGACATTCAGGCATGATGATGCCGATAAAAAAAGCCTTCCTGAGAATTCTGTTTCGCTGGTCTATGAGGATATGTTGGGCAATTTTTGGCTCACACACCGCACCGGTCTTTGTTTCAAACCGAAAGGAAGAAATGAATTCACCGACCTTACTGCTGCCATAATGGATTCCACTCAACTGAAATATCCGCTGCTTTGCGTGAATGAAACAGATTCATCAATGTGGGTGTTGAAATTCCCGGCCGGTATTTATTCAGTCAATAAAGTTTCTTTGCAGATAAACAAGGTATTTCATTTTCCCGAAGATTTTAACAGGGGGTCCTTTTTTATCGTTTCCCTTTTTCGTGAAAAAGGAGACAGGGTCTGGTTCAGGAGGTCGGAAGATAAAACTGCCGACTTATTCGAGATCACTGACAAAGGGATACTGCATTATCCCAACAAGCGGAAAGAAGAGATACATTTCCTCATAAAGGACAGGAATGACAGTATAGTCGTCATAACTGACAAGGTAATGTACAAGGCATTGGCTGCTGATCCGTTCGAACCTCTAAGGATTCTAAAGGAGTCCATTGATGCATCAGACTTCAGCACTTATTCAATACCAGCCAAAAAGATCGCCAATGGACAATACCTGCTGCAGGGAATAAAAAAGATCTGGACGTATGATTCAAAAAAAGAAGAATTGGCAGTCTTCCCTTATGAAGCATACTTTCCTCCTGAACAGATCCGGTATCTTCATACATCAGCCTTCGACCAACACCAGAACAGTTGGCTGGGATATAATGGTATTGGTGGTATCAAAGTGATCTCTGTACAGAAATTCAACCTCTTCAAAAGACCCAATAAGGATGCCCTCACCTATACACTTACAGGGGATGAACAGGGAAAGATATTTGCAGGCATCTACCTGGGAGATATTGAAGTGTATGATAAAAAAGGGCAGTTCCTGCAAAAAATAGAATTGCCCGACAGGCACACGCTGTTTGGCAGCCCCCGTGCAATGGCAATGATCGATTCTGTTACCCTGGTGGTAAAGTCAACCTTGAATGAATTATATGCTGTGGATACCCGTAAAGGAACAGTGAGATCATTAACTCACTTATTACCTTCTACCGATTCTCTTAACCGGGTTTTTGAAATGGGTATACAGAAGATCGGTAATGCTGAAGTATGGGTAAGTTATTATGATAAAATTCTTTCTGTAAAAAAGAAAGGAAATGAATTCACGGCAGGCATTGTTTGCACACTCCCGGCGAAAGAGCAGATCAACAGTATTTATAAAGATGATGCAAACCGGCTTTGGATAGGTTCACTCAGCGGACTGTGGCTCTTTGAAAAAGGAAATGTGGTAAAGATACCTATGCCTACTGCCTATGTAAAACATGTTAACCAGCATCCCGACGGCAGTATTTGGCTGGCAACAACCAACGGGCTTTATATACTCGACAACAAAAAGATAAGCCGGTACCTGAACATAAAAGACGGCCTGCCCAATTCATTTGTTTATAGTGTATTGTTTGATGATGCTGGCAATGGCTGGGTAAGTACAAACCGTGGACTTGCAAAGATCAGCAGGGCGGTTTCCGGAAAGGATACCATATTCAGTATTATCAATTATTCTGCGAGGGAAGGTCTGCAGGGAGATGAATTCAATACCAAGGGTTATTACAGGAGTTCAGACGGCACACTTTATTTTGCCGGCGTGAATGGGATCAATTTCTTCAAACCACAGGAGCTTGTAAGCAAGGATGAACCATCAAAGACCATGCTTACAGAAATAGAGGTGAATAATCAGCCTTATTTACCCGAACTGCAGCCTGAGTTCATTAATAACATCAGCTTACCATACTATCAGAATAATATACGGCTTTCATTCGCCTGCATGGATTTCACCGTTCCCGAAAAGAACCAATATAAGTTCTGGTTAAAAGGATTTCAAAACAACTGGACACTTCCGCAAAAAAATAATACGGTTCAATACATTTTACCTCCCGGGGAATATGACCTTCATGTATTGAGTGCAAACTATGAGGGTGTGTGGAGTAAAGAACCGCTCGTTGTGCATATCAGCATTTTACCTCCCTGGTACCAGACAACATGGGCTATAATTATTTTTGCAATACTTGCATTGAGTATTGTTGCTGCCGTGTTCTTTTTTATTTCAAGGAACCGGTATCAAAGAAAACTAAGGACCCTGCAAATGGAGCAGGAAGTTCAGAAAGAGAAGCAACGCCTGAGCCGGGATCTTCATGATAACCTGGGTGCACAGATCACCTGGTTATCCAATAATATCAGCCAGGTAGAAACAGCACAGCAACAGGAACAGCCTGTGGGACAAAAAATGAGCAGGCTTAAGGAAGGAGCCGGCGAACTGATGCAGACGCTGAGAGAAACCATCTGGATACTCAATAAGGACAAGGTAAGCGCTATTGAATTCTTCGACAAGCTGGTGAGCCATGCATCAAAATATATAGAAGGCTATCCATCGATGCGGTTGCACACCGAAGAAGATATTTCATCTGTACTTCAGCTGAACTCGGGCCAGGCGTTACAGCTCTTCCGTATTTGCCAGGAAGCGGTAACCAATGCCTGTAAACATTCCGGCGCTGCGCAATTAACCATCGTTGCCGCCTCGGATGAAAAACATTTCTCTATCCGTATCAATGATAATGGAAAAGGATTTGACAGCAGTAAGGAGAACCCGGGTCACTACGGCTTGCAGAACATGCAGCAACGTGCTGAAGAAAGCGGCCTGACGTTAACCATTCAATCTGAACCCGGCAAAGGAACCCATATCATCATTACAGCCTCAACCTGACCTCCACTTTTATAAATACTCCCCCGGGAGTATTGCCCGCCCCCTGTTAAGAAAATAGTTTCGTACTGCAAAATAAGCCAGTATGAAAAAGATATTACTCCTTGTAGCCAGCAGTCTTTTATTAATGATCAATGCTTCAGCAAAGATCTGGCGGATAAACAATACCGGCGTTCCGGCAGATTTTACCAGTCCCCAGCTGGCCAATAATTCAGCCAGCGTTCTTAACGGCGATACGCTTCATATTGAAGCCAGTGGCTCTTCATATGGCAGTCTTACAGTTACAAAACAACTTATCATTATCGGCAATGGTTATTTGCTTGGTACCCTGGGAGCTAATGCCAACCCCGACCTGCAGGCGAATCCTGCAACGTCTCTCCTTTCTTCAGTCTTATTTAATACCGGAAGCAATGGAAGTGTACTGGAAGGCTGTACCTTAAGCAGTACTTTAACCCTCACAAATGGTGTTTCCAATATCATTATCCGCCGAAACAGGCTTGCCATGGTAACACTGGGCCTTTGCAGCAGTGTGCAGGTATTGCAAAATTATGTTGACAATGCAGCCAGTGCATCTATTAACGGAGATGGAAACCCGGCTACTAACCTCCAGATCAATAATAATGTTATTTCAAATGCAATAAACCTTGGTTCGACATGTAATGGAGATTTTATGAATAATATCATCTCATCAGCTTCCTCCTTTGGTGTGAGCAATATAACAGGGTTTAGGTTGTGGAATAATATCTGCGTGAATACCCATACGGTAAATATGACCAGTTGCGACAGCCGCAGCAATATCGGTAATGCAGGCCAGTTCGGAACGTTGAATGGCAACCAGTCTAGTGTGCCCATGAGTACGGTATTTGAAGACCATCTCAATACCAATCCTTCTTTCAGTGAAGACAGCCGCTGGCAATTGAAGGCTGGAAGTCCGGCCATAGGCGCAGCCTGGAACGGTGTAAGCACCGGTGGCGATTGCGGCATTTTCGGCTCATCGGCAACCGGCAGTTCGTATGTATTGTCGGGTATTGCAAATGTGCCCAGCATTTATAAACTGGCTGCACCGGCTACCACTACTTCCAATACGCTTAATATCACCATCAGTACAAAAACCAATAATTAATAGTTGAACCATGCCGGCTGTTAAACATATTGCTGTAATGTTATCCTTGTTCGTATCAATGCATCTTGGTGCACAGACCATTAATAAGGTTGAATATTTTATTGACACCGACCCAGGTTTTGGTAATGCAACTGATGTTCCGGTAGCGGCAGCAGCAAATATTACTAACCTGCTGGTACCTGTTAATATATCTGCACTGGCAAAAGGATTTCATAATGTTTACTTACGGTCAAGAAATGATGACGGTAACTGGTCGCTAACAAATCGCTGGATGTTCGTAAAGGACAATATCGCAGTCAATGCAAACAAGCTTGAATATTTTATTGATACCGACCCAGGCTTTGGCAACGCAACCGATGTTACAGTAACACCAGGAAACAATATTTCGAACCTGGCCATACCGGTTGATATATCGGCTTTGTCAAAGGGCTTTCATACCATCTACCTGCGTTCAAAAGATGATATAGGTGGCTGGAGCCTTACCAACCGCTGGACATTTGTAAAAGATTTTACGCCTGCCAATGTAAACAAAGCGGAGTATTTTGTGGATACCGATCCGGGCTTTGGCAATGCAACCGATGTTCCGGTAACCGCCGGTACAAACATTGCTAACGTGGCCATTCCTATCGACATCAGTTCATTAAGCATGGGGGCACATAATATTTACCTGAGAACAAAAGACATCAACGGTACCTGGGGACTCACTAACCGCTGGCTTTTTTTTAAAGACATTGCACGGGACAATTTCCAGGGAGGGGAATATTTCTTTGATACCGATCCGGGTTTCGGTAACGGAACTGCTATTCCGTTTGGAGGCGGGTTAGGAATCAATATTTCAGATTTTTCATTTGCCGCTCCATTAACCGGTTTACCCAATGGCCTTCACTATCTTTTTATACGCACCAAAGAGGCGAATGGCAAATGGTCACTCACCAATGTGATACAATTCGACAAGCAGGTGCCGCTGCCCGTAAAACTGACCTACTTCAATGTGAAGACAGAAGGAAAGAAAGCGCATCTTTTATGGCAAACTGCCACCGAGCAAAACAGTGACCGGTTTGATATTGAACGGAGCATTGATGGATTACATTTTGAAAAGATCGGTTGGGTAAAAGCGGCTGGTAACAGCACTTCACACATTGACTACAACTACTTTGACATCAGCCCTAAAAAAGGAATTAATTATTACCGGCTGAAAGAAGTGGATATTGATAACAGACTTCAATTCTCAGAAATAAAGACAGCTCATTTTGGAGATGATATCGTATTTGCTTTGTACAATAACCCAACGAATGGATCAGATCTGAAGCTGACTGTAAACCTGCTCCCTGCTGTTCTGTCTGTATTTGATGTAAGTGGCAGAAAAGTAAAAGAGATGACCATAACAACCAGCAGCAATTCTCTTTCTGTAGCCGGGCTTGTAAGCGGAACTTACCTGGCGGTATTGAATAAGGATGGTAAAGTGATCGGGGTGGAGAAATTTGTAGTGAACAGGTAAAAGAAAGGATTTATTTTTCTACCAGTTTTTCATCGATCAAATAGGCCTCTATTTCACTCAGCCTTGATCTTCGGCCCTTGTTTATTAAAGTGATCGTTATATACTTTGCATTCACTGCTGGAAAGCTGAGGATCCGCTTTCTTCCTACCGTACTGATCGTTTTAACCTGCCTGTACTCACTATCCACTCCCCAACCGGTGAATTCAATTTTTACACCTGAGATCTGCTGACCCTTTTTCAGGTCTTCTTTCAGCACGATACAGTTTATCAATACACCGGTCTTCATATAAAGCCGCACCAGGCCACTGTCGTGGTTAAACCGTACAAAGGTTTTTGGTTTGCCGTCACTCAAACATTCTTTATAGATAAATCTCCCCCGGTTCTTTTTCCGGAACGATACGCCATCGAATTTTAGCTTTTTCGAAAAATTCATTTCACGCAGCCTGTTAAATCCTGCCAACGCAGCAGAATCATACCCAGTGATCAATCCCCTTCCATCCGGCGGTACATTCAACAATAGGTTGGCGCCACGCCCAACACTTTTTAAATAGAGATCGAATAATTGTTCCGGGGTTTTTACTTTGTTGTCTTCTGTCTTATGGTAAAACCATCCCGGTCTTATGCTTACATCACACTCTGCCGGTATCCAGTTTTTGCCATTTACATTTCCTGTGTTCAATGTGTCCTGTGGTGGGCCTCCAGCGCCTCTTGTAAAGCCGGCCGTATCGAGTGTATTCCAGTTTGTTTTACCGGCCACTCCGTTCTCATTTCCGCACCAGCGTACATCAGGGCCAATATCGCTGAACACAACCGTATTGGGAGAAAGTTGACGAACCGTTTGTTCAAAACGCTTCCAGTCGTATACCTGCTTCTTTCCGTTAGGTCCTTCGCCATTGGCGCCATCCCACCACAGCTCCCAGATGGGTCCGTAGCTGGTAAACAGCTCTTTGATCATATTCACAAACACCTCGTTGTATTTTTCTGTTCCGTAATCCGGATGATTACGGTCCCAGGGAGAAATATAAACCCCAAACTTCAGTTCATACTTTTTACAGGCTGCCGACAATTCCTTCAGCACATCTCCCTTCCCTTCCCTCCAATTACTCTCCCGTACCGTATGTTTTGAGAATTTGCTCGGCCACAAACAAAACCCGTCGTGGTGCTTGGCCGTAATGATAATTCCTTTTGCGCCGGAAGCCTTTGCAATACGGCACCATTGCTCACAGTCTAAATTGGTGGGGTTGAACACTTCTTCTTTCTCGGTACCATGTCCCCATTCCAGGTCGGTGAATGTATTGGGGCCAAAATGCATGAAGAGATAGAACTCCATATCGTGCCATTCCAGTTGGGTTTTGGTTGGCTTTGGCAGGTTGCCGGCAGTTTGTGCAAGCGATTTTGCAGCACCGGCAACAATGATCCACCATAATAAAAAATATCTCAGCATAGCATTTTATTAGCGAAATAACATGGCTGCAGGCAGCTCCATTTTCACTCCTCCTTCTGCCTGTATCAACACGTTTAATTCATTGCCGCCACCGCTGTCAAAATAGAGTACCCGTATTTTATGATATCCTTTCTTTAACGCTGCATTACCCGCTTTTTCAACTGTTCCATGATCCCCGTCATTATCCACTACTTCCTCATCATCAATAAACAGCTTGCTTCCATCATCTGACCGGGTAAAGAAAGTATACAAACCGTCTTTAGTGATCTTCACATAGCCACTGAATTCAATGGCAAATCTATCCACCCGTTGTTTCTTTGCGGCAGTAATGACATCGGTGATGCCGCTTATTTTTGGGGTATCGTTTATTGAATGCATACTAACCCTGCCTGGTGGTTCATAATATCTGTAGGTAACGCCGGGTTTAAGTCCGGTAATGTTCGCCGCTTTCTTCCAATCGTATACCCTTACTTTCTCCACCAGTGTTGCGCCGGGCAGAATATCTGCCTCATATGCTTTTGCTTTTACGATACTTGTTTTGTCAATAGTAAACGGCATCTTATATACAGGTGACCCTGGTCCAGGCTCAGAGCCATCCGTTGTATAACGGATCGTTGTCAACACATTTCCTGGAGTAAAATGAATGAGTGGCTTAATGGCACCTTTTTCATACTCAACTTTCATTACAGGCTTAGGAGAAAACTTACCGTAATTGCCGATCTTCACCGCAAATGCATAAGGCGCCTTTATTTTATTTGGGCTGTACTCCGGCAGATCGATCGCAACATCGTTTCCCTGCTGGTGCCAATCCAGTTTTTCTTTGGTTGATAAGAAGCTTATTGTTGTACCAGCGGCAGGAGCAATCCCTTTTAAAACCAGTTTTTTATTATCGGGGTATTTTGGAAAAATGGCATACAACGAATTTGTATTTGCATTGTAGGTATAAAAAACCTCTTTCACCGCATAACCGGGATCGGGGTTGATCGTTATCTTTAAAAGCATATCACCGCTCCGGTCTTTATATTCCCGGCTACCTGCACTCCACTGCGAATGTTCTTTCCACCTGGTTGTATTATAGATCGATTCGCCGTTTATTTCTAACCATTCGCCCATTTGCAGCAAACGTTCCTGCATGATGGGTGGGATCTTTCCGTGTTCATCGGGGCCAATATCCAGCAGAAAATTCCCACCCCGGCTTACTTTATCTATTAACTGCAGCACCAGTGATTGTGCGGAGTTATAATCCCAGGCATCTTCTTCCCGGTTGTATCCATAGCTGTAACCCATACCCCTGCTTTCTTCCCAATAATGGTCTTCAAAATCCAGGTCGGGTTGATACTCGGGCGTATAGATACCGGCGTGTTTAAACCGTACGCCTTCGCCCCAGCGGTCGTTTACCACAATTTTATCTTTAACCGGGCTTTCGTTATACAGCCATGCTAAAAATTCCTGGCTTTTCCATGTCTCAGCCGGCGCTTCCCAATCACCATCGGCCCAGAAAACATCGGGTTGATACGTACTGACCAGGTCTTTCATCTGTGGCCATGCATGTTCTGCTGCATATTTATTTTTATCTGATTTCCATAATGGATTGAACCATTCGTACAAAGAAAAATACATGCCTGCGTGAACAGAAGTTTTACGCACTGCTTTAAAAAGATCACCGAGCAGGTCCCTGTTAGGCCCAATATCCACCGCATTCCAATTAAAACCCCAGGTTCTGTTTGCTTCCTTGCTTGGCCATAGGGCAAATCCATCGTGATGTTTGGAAGTAAGCACAATATATTTTGCACCCGATCGCTCAAACAGTTTTGCCCATTCATCGGGATTGAATAGCTCTGCTTTAAAATCATTGGCCAGGTCGTAATAAGAACGGTTGCCGAATTTAGCTTTGTGAAATTTCTGCCTGGCCGTATCGGTTGTTTGCAAACCCTGCTGGTACCACTCTGCATAGTTTCCTTTGCTGCTCCAGCCCGGTACAGAATAAACTCCCCAGTGAATGAAGATGCCGAATTTGGCATCGGTAAACCATTTGGGCGTGGGCCGCTGGTCGAGCGACTGCCAGTTGGGCTGATAGGTTTGTGTGAAAGAAGATCTTATCAACGATAAAGAAAGGCATAGCAGCAATAGTTTTTTCATTTCTTTTGGTTGCGGTTTTATTCTGATATCTTAAATACCCATGCATGTTTTACCGGAGGATTCTTCCGTAGTTTTTCCGGAATACCAATACTGATTGAATTATTTTTTTTCTCAAGCAGCAGCGGTTTATCATGTCCCAACAGGTAAACCCGGGTTGCCGGTTTTCTTTCAAAGCTGCTGATGGTAATGGTTGCCGGCATCTGTGTTTCATTTTCATCAGCCAGGTAAATAGCGTATACCGCATTGTTCTTTTTTGTGAAAACAAATTTCCCTTCTTTATAAGGTTTAATGAAAGTGGTTCCGTAAACAGCTTCATCATTCACTTTCATCCAGGCGCCTATCTCTTTGAGGCGATAATAAGAAGAATCATCCCAGTCGCCATCGGGCCCCGGCGCCACATTCAGTAAAAAATTGCCGCCCCTGCTTACGGCGTTACATAACATATGAATTAAGGTATTGGCCGGTTTATTTCTTGCATCGGGCACATACGACCAGGAAGTGGACATGGGCATGCAGCTTTCCCAGGGTATGGGATTTGTTTCGCTGGGGATCATCGCTTCAGGGGTGAGGTAGTTTTCATATTCTCCGGCAACCGTTCTGTCAACGATCAGCATACCCGGCTGCTTGCTTCTTGCCATAGCAGCGATCTTTGGCATATCAATATCCTGGTCGTAAGGTATCGTCCGTTGCCAGCTAACCAAACTGTCGATGCTGTTGAAGGGCCGCACCCAGCCTCCATCCAGCCAGAGCAGGTCTATCTTGCCGTAGTTAGTCATCAATTCTTCAAACTGCGTGTAGGTAAAATCTTTAAAGCGTTTCCATATTTCCGGATACTTCTTTGTGTCGTAAGTTGGATTACGATCCTTCGGTGGAAAATAACTCCACCAGTAATCGGGTGCATGCCAGTCGGGCTTTGAAAAATAAATACCCGGCATCAGTCCTTCTTTGCGAAATGCATTCAATATCTCTTTGGTTACATCACTTCGTGGATTTGCAGAGAAGGGTGTTTTTGCATCGGTTATTTTATAGTCTGTCGTTTTTGTATCAAACATACAAAACCCATCGTGGTGCTTTGCCATGGCCAGCACATAGCGCATGCCGGCGTCTTTGGCAGCAGCCGCCCATTTCTCCGGGTTAAATTTTACCGGGTTGAACGTGGCTTGTAAATTTTCGTACGCTTTTTTGTATTCGTACCAGTTGGCTGCATAAGGACCGGCCCGCTGGCACCAGCCCTCATCCTCGGGACAAAGGCTCCAGCTTTCTACCACACCCCACTGGCTGTATGGGCCCCAGGTGATCATGAGGCCAAACTTCATCTCGCCCCATTCTTTAAGTTTTTGCCTCACGAGGGCATCGCCCGGTACCTTATAATCGAATTTACTTTGTGCGGGAATTATGCCGGGAATTGCGAGGAGGAAAAGGATGAAAAAAAGCTGCTTATGTTTTGCCATAACCTTGTTTGCTGCAATATAAAAAGAAAACATAAGCATTACTATTTTGGCCTACTGCCGTACCTTTGCCCCGTCAATTTTAAAAAACAACAGACTATATGGAATACAGGATAGAAAAAGACACCATGGGTGAGGTAAAAGTACCGGTGGATGCCTATTACGGCGCACAAACCCAACGCAGCATCGACAATTTTAAGATAGCGCAGGACATTAACCGGATGCCCAAAGAGATCATCCGGGCATTTGCTTATTTAAAACATGCAGCCGCCATTACCAACAATGAAGCCGGCGTGTTGCCAAAAAAGAAAGCCGATCTTATTGGAAAGGTATGCAAAGAAATACTGGATGGAAAACTCAATGATTATTTTCCCCTGGTGGTTTGGCAAACAGGAAGCGGTACGCAAAGCAATATGAATGTAAATGAAGTGGTAGCTTACCGGGGCCATGTACTGAACGGAGGTAAACTTTCAGACAAAGAAAAATACCTGCACCCTAATGACGATGTAAATAAATCGCAGAGCAGTAACGATACTTTTCCCACTGCCATGCATATTGCAGCTTATAAAATTTTAATAGAGACAACCATTCCCGGCATCATAAAACTGCGCAATACGCTTGATAAGAAAGCAAAGGCTTTCAGGAAAGTGGTAAAGATCGGCCGTACGCATTTTATGGATGCCACGCCGTTAACCGTGGGACAGGAATTCAGCGGATATGTTTCTCAATTAGATCATGGATTGAAAGCAATTAAGAACACATTGGCCCATTTAAGTGAACTGGCATTGGGGGGAACAGCAGTAGGCACAGGTATCAACACACCGCCTAAATACGATGTGAATGTGGCAAAACATATTGCCAAACTTACCGGTCTGCCATTTAAAACCGCCGATAATAAATTTGAAGCATTGGCAGCTCATGATGCCATCGTGGAAGCCCACGGCGCATTGAAAACCGTAGCGGTTAGCCTTATGAAGATCGCCAACGACATCCGCATGTTATCGAGCGGCCCAAGAAGCGGCATTGGAGAGATTTTTATCCCCGATAATGAACCCGGCTCTTCCATCATGCCCGGAAAGGTAAACCCCACGCAATGCGAAGCACTGACCATGATCGCTGCGCAGGTGATGGGTAATGATGTGGCGATCAGTATTGGAGGCAGCAATGGTCATTTTGAACTGAATGTTTTTAAACCGGTGATGATCTACAACTTCCTGCACAGCGCAAGGCTGATCGGCGATGGCTGCGTTTCTTTCAATGACAAATGTGCGGTGGGTATTGAACCGATCAAAGGCAATATCAAAAAACACCTCGATAATTCTTTGATGTTAGTGACTGCATTAAATACAAAGATCGGGTACTATAAATCTGCCGAGATAGCGCAGAAGGCACATAAAGAAAACACCACGCTGAAACAGATGGCTGTTAAACTGGGTTATGTTACCGAAAAGGAATTTGACGAATGGGTGATACCGGCCAATATGGTTGGCAAGATCTGATCATCTTTTTCAATAGTAAAAAAGGCTGCCCTCTACTGCAGCCTTTTTTATTACCGGGATCTTTTACAGTTTGATTATCTTTTCTATCTGCATTTCCACCTCAAAGGTGTTATAGAGTTTAAACGTATATATACCAGAAGGTATGGCAGAAACATCGATGGAGAAGTTATTCATGTACGATGTTTTTTCGATCACCAGCTTGCCGGTGATATCATACAGTTGGGCCCGTAACGGTTTACGCATTTCCTTCTTGCCCTGTACCTGCAATGTGCTGGTAAAAGGATTGGGGTAAACCCTTACCAGGTTTTTCACCACCCTTGGATTTCCGTTGTCATAATTGATAGCCAGAACCGGGCCAGTGTACGTATATTCCATAATGGCGCCGCCATTTGAACTGGCACCGATATCACGGGCGATGTAAAAACGAAATCCATCCGGTGCAGCCATGATCCGCCGTATCCGGTTTCCATCATTTCGGAAATAAGATATGGTATCGCCGGTTATCCCATCGCCGGTGGCATTCAGTTTAACCCGGTATACCAGGTTTCTTTTCAATGGCGTAAGAAGCAGGGAGGCCGGCCATCCCGGGATTACGTTATGGCCGTAAAACTCTATACTGGAAGAGGCCACGGTTGGCCACAGGTTATTGTTGGATTCAGCCATCAGCGCCGCCATATCATCCGATGAGGCAGTAAACAAAGTAAAGATGGGTTCTTTATGTGTTGGAGTATTGTTGCAGAAATTCTCTTCATTGGCATTGTTATTCTGTCCTATCCGGTACCCGTTCACATTACCATCGCAGTAGCCGGATACCTGGTCCCAGCCATAATTTCTTCCCGGTTCAATCACATTGATCTCATCATCGGTTCTGTCCATCTGCTCGGAACTGTATAAACGGTTTGTACCGCCCACATTTCCCCAAACCAATCCCTGTGCATTGCGGTGACCCAATGAAAAAACATAATCCTGCGGGGTAATGGATGATGCATTGAAGAATGGATTATCATTTGGTATCCAGTTGTTCTGTCCGCCATCGTTATCGATCTCTGTATTGAAGCGAAGCACTTTCCCTTCCATGATATTTACGTTCTGAGCATTTTCAGCACGGGTGGTATTGAGGAATTGCCCGGCACCCATATCGCCTACCGTATAATACAGGCGGTATTGCGTATGAGCAGAATCGGCACCCGGTTCTATTAGCGGGCTGATAACCAGCCTGCCTGAATTATGATCGCTGCTGCCCGGGATGGTATTTATAATTGTTGTAGGGTTCGTCAGTGTATTTCCGATATAATCAAAGCGAACGATCTTGGTAGTAAAGATGCAGCTTGTATTTGTGCCCGGACAACTGCCCCTGTTATACACATAGGCTGCATACACCCATGGTTTTTCTGCACGTACTGCCGGGTCTGGCGAATAAAGATTCGGGTGAATGGCCAGGCCCATTAATCCGCCCTGCGGTTGTGTACCGCTGCCCGAAGTAAAATTGATGGATGGATCGGTTGCCCGCAGGTCGATCAATTGCGTTTTTTGCCCGGTGGAAATGCTTACCCTGGAAATGGTATAGGCCCTGTTCTCAGTAACCCATAATGAATCATTGGGGCCGTAAAGCACTTCCCAGGCTGAATTAAAACCCGAAGCAACGGTTCGTTTTGTAAATGAGGTTTGTGCCACTGCCGTTTGAACATTGGCAGCAATAAAAAGAATGCAATTGATAAAAGTCAGTATCGTAAACGTTCTTTTCATGGATCAGGATTTAGTGGTAAACGTTTTGATAAAGCACAAAAAGCAGACCGGAAAAGAAATGGCTGTTTTTCGTAAAGCAACTTTCTATCATTCACAACGGAAAATTCAACCAAATTATTCCTGATTTTATCAATTAAGACCAGAGAACATATATACAGGAACAGCCTTGCTTAAACCACGGGTAAATTACGTTATTGAATCCTGCACTTTTTACTATTTCCGATCAAAAATTTCAGGTGCTTCTCCCGTATTTGTTCTATACCAACCTGGTAATTTTGAGTATTTATTCACAATAATTCCCAAAAGCCTTTTTTTTCAAAATAATAAATCGCCCGGTTCCGTTGTCAATCATAACAAACAACTGAATAAGCCCCGAAGCTTATTCCATCCCGCACTAACACCCCATACCAAACGTATAATTCCCAACCTGGGTTATACAAGCAGAAATCATTACTATGAAAGAAACCATTATCCATATCCCCTCTTCAGTAACAAAACTGAACTCCTATGAAAAAAAATCTACCCCGAATTTTTTTGATAAGCATTGTACTGCTGCTGAGCCAGGTTAGGCTGCAATATGCCTGTGCACAGGTACAGACAGGCAAAAGCTATATCAATGTTTCAAAGAATGCCAGCGGCGGAACATTTGAACCCGGCGATACCCTGGAGATAAGGGCTGCCATCGCCGTAGGGAACTTTGCAGCATTCTCCATTACCCGTGTCAGGTACAACGATACCATCAATGGCAATTTCACTTACATACCCAATACGCTTAAAATACTCACTAACGAAGGCCTGGTATTCCGTTCATACAGCGATGTGGCGAATGACGATGCGGCGATGTTCAATTTCACAAACAATACGCTCCGTATAAACCTGGGTAATGCTTCCGGCGCTGCCACCAATACCGGTAATGCAACCACCGGCGGTGGTACCATTAACTATAACGATAAGCCTTCTTTTTACGGAGGCGTGTGCATCATGGTGGCTTCTTTCCGGGTTAAGATAAATAACGGTGTCAGTTATAACAGTTTGATCAATATGCCGGGCGGAGCATTCCGTTTCATTCAATCGGCGGCGAATGTAACAGCAGGTTTTTCACAAAACAATATCATGGTGTTTCAGAACCTGGGTGTGTGCCCGAATTTTGTGGGTGGCAATGCCGTGATAGAAAACAACGGAACCTTTGGAACAGGTATTACACAAAACAGGAGTTCATCGGCCATTGTACCCGGGTATACGTTTATAAATTTTGCAGCCAATCAACCCAACGATGGCTATTATGGAATAGCTAATAACAGCAGCGCCACCGGTGCCACCAACAATGGCGTGGCTTACCCGCATGCTTCACGGGTTTTTAGTGTATGGGATATCATTGGCGATCATACCGGTGCTGCAAGCCCCACTGCCGGTAACCCGGCCACTACTCCCGGAACAACCGGGGGTTATATGGCAGTGATTAATGCCAGTTATGCAACCAACCCTGCCATACAACAAACGGTAAGCAATCTTTGTCCATCAACCTATTATGATTTCAGCGCCTGGTTCAGGAATATATGTTCCAAATGCTCCTGCGACAGTAATGGCCGGGGTGCATTGAATGCCTTGTTCAACGGGCCCTATCCTCCGGGGGTAAAACCCAATCTTACTTTTCAACTGAACGGCATTGATTATTATACAACCGGCGACCTTCCCTATACAGGCTTGTGGACCAAAAAAGGATTCACTTATTTAACAGGGCCGGCTCAAACTTCCTTTACGCTTTCTATAAGAAATAATTCTCCGGGCGGCGGCGGCAACGATTGGGCGGTGGATGATGTTACCCTTGCCACCTGCGAACCAAATCTCGCTTTAAAATACACACCCGAATTTAAAGGTTGCGCCGGCTCATTGGTCGACCTTTCGGCTGTGATCAGGTGTTACTTTCCCAACTACATCTATTACAAATGGCAGAAAAGCACCAACGGTGGCGTCAGCTGGTTTGATACCGGGGTAAGTGGAGTGGGTTCTCCCACCCTGGTGTCGGGACAATGGGAATACACGGCTTTTTACCCCCAGTTCATAGCCTGGCAGGCTGACAGCGGCCATCGCTACCGTACTGTGGTAGCCACCACTTTAGCCAATCTCTCTAATCCGAATTGTTCTTACAGCAACAACACCAACACGTTCTTGCACATCATGGACTGTGGCATTATACTGAATGTGAATTTAAAAGAATTTAAAGGACAACTGGTGCAGAACAATGCCGATATCAACTGGACATTGGTATCGGGAAATAATATCAAACATTTTGAACTGGAAAAAAGTTACGATGGAACAAATTTCACACAAACGGCCATCGTGCCATTCCGGTATGAAGGAGGAATTTCCAGTTATGATTTTACCGACCCGGAAAGAACGGCCGGTATAAGTTTTTACCGGTTGAGGATTGTGGATCAGAATGGGTTATTCATATACAGCCCCATCATTACCGTGAACAATAAGAAAATTGATTTTGAAATAAAGGTGCTCACTAACCCGGCAAGTACTTACCTGGCGCTGGATTATATTCTGCCTGCCGATGGCCGGGTAAGTATCCGGCTGCTCGACATGTTTGGTAACCTGGTCAAGCAACAACCCATAACCGGTAGAAAAGGATGGAACAATGCCCGTGTAGAAATGGGCAAGGCTATGGCAGAAGGCATTTATATACTTTCTGTTTCGTACAACAATTCTACGATCAATAAAAGAATGGTTAAGATAAATTAAGGCTTTTGTCCCTTTTGAGTTTGATTACAAAGAAAGCCCCCTGATTCTTCAGGGGGCTAATGCTTTTTATCCGAAAAGATGTTATTTACATTTATACGAGAAACTGAGTTTTGATTTCACCGCAGGAATGCTGGGCTGATCATCCCCGGTCATGATCACGCTCAATACATAATTATCACGGCTCATCACATAACTGCTGAATGAAGAAACAGCAGAATCCCGCAGCACATTTCCCGGATCATAATTCCTGACCTTAATGGTTTTTGGTCCGTTAGTGGGCCTGTTGCCAAAATTATAGAACTGGGTGAAATTAGGATATAGTTCTTCATCGGGGAATATGTAAAGGAATCTTTTGGGTATTACATTGCCGTAGTATTCAACATCGGCATCCATGACCAGGTCGCCGCTGAACAGGTCGGTGCCTGTCATATTGGTCATGCGGCCGGCCGAGTAGGTATAGTTAACCAGGTAAAAAGGGATTCCCGGGTTGCTGGTAAAAGCAAAGAATTTCTGGGTGAGGTAGCCGCTTCCATCATAGAAATAAAACACTTCGTATTGCAGGGAAAAAGGATCGGTAGGATCCAGCAGGGCATGAAGTTGTTTGATGCGGCGGCTATTGGCAATATCTACCAGGAAATATTCATCGGCATTAATGAACACCGTATCGCTTGCATAAAAAGGTGTGGAAATAAAATCGATGGTAAAGGCAACACTGTCGAACCTGGTAATATTAGTTGCGTTATCGTTACTGTTGATAGTAGCGGTGAGCGATCCCAATGGCGTACCCAATCCGGCTGTATCCAGGTAAGATATCTTACTGATCCGGCAATCTACCCCAATGATCAACCCGTTACCAGTGGGATCAGAACTGTTTTCCAAACTATACTCCTTGGCACAGGAGAACAGGGTAAGCACAACTATGGAAAGAAAAACTGGGGATAATCGTTTCATTGTTTGTTATTTGAATAATTTCCTGGGGGAAGTGTTTTATAAAGTTCGGTTTATATCAAAAATAACGGAATTTTCTAAGCCTGCCTTACCTTGGGTAAAAGATTACATATCCGCCTGATCTGCTGCACTGAACCGGGACATACTTAGCAAATATTTTGCCAGCAATCTCCCTTTATTCCAGGAGGTATTTGCTAAAATAACCCCTTTTGCCGGCTAAAATGTATAGGAAATGTAAAAAATGGCCGGTTCTCATGAAACCTGCGACTCATCATTCACCACGGCATTTGTTTCCACGGTGGAATGAACTTCTTTATCCCGATGTTTGAAAAAGCGTTTTTGAAATACCAGGATGCTGATGACACCGGTTGTGATAGATGCATCGGCAATATTGAAAATCGGCCGGAAAAATTCAAAATTTTCTCCACCCCAAACCGGAACCCAGGAAGGGAATTGCCCCCTGATTATGGGGAAATAGAGCATATCAACCACATTACCGTGCAGGAAAGAAGCATAGCCTTTTTGGGAAAAAGCAGCCAGCCCGCTGTACCCTACATAATCTTTAAGCAGAGGATCTACTGTCATCCCTTTGTCGAATATCATTCCGTAAAATGCAGAATCGATCAGGTTGCCGAGGGCACCGGCATATACCAACGCAGCGCAGGCAATAAAACCTTTGTGGTATTTCTCCTTAATGATCTTTCCGAGGTACCAGGTACCAAAGACCACTGCCGCCATCCTGAAAACAGTAAGAGCCATCTTTCCCCAGTTACCGCCAAATTTCCAGCCATAGGCCATACCGGGATTCTCCACAAAATAAAGCTGGAAGCCGCTGCCCAATACCTTGTGCGAATCATTCAGATGGTAATGTGTTTTTATCCAGAGCTTAAGCGCCTGGTCGGCCAATACGATCAATAAGATGATGAATACTACGTGTTTCCTTTTCATAATGTGCCGCAAAGATAGGAGAGTTTCAAGTTTAGGGGTTTAGAGGTTTAGGAAATTTGTAAACTAAACTCCTAAACACCTGTACTCTATTCTTCGTAATACACCCTTTTAACCCGTTGAGAAATGCCTGTAAGTATTTCGTAAGGGATCGTTTGTGCCCAGGCTGCCACTTCGGCAACCGGAAGTTCCTGCCCAAAAACGACCACCTCATCGCCTTCATTCACTTCTGCACCTGTTATGTCAAGCATGGTCATGTCCATACACACATTGCCCATCACCGGAACTATTTTCCCGTTGATCCACATTTTACCCACTCCATTACTCATCAGCCTCGGGTATCCATCGGCATAACCAATACGCACCGTGGCAATGGTTGAATCTTTTACGGCGATTCCTTTGCGGCTGTACCCCACGCTTTCACCCGCCTTCACTTTTTTTACCTGCGACACAGTGGATTTCAGGGTGGTCACATTCTTTAACTGCTGCTGAATAGAATCATTGGAATCAACCCCGTATAAACCAATGCCGAGACGAACCATGTCAAACTGCAGGTCTTTATGACGATGAATGGCGGATGTGTTGGCCAGATGACGAAGGAATTTATACCCGGTTGCTTTTTGTATCTCCTTACATGCTTTTGTAAACAACTTAGCCTGTTTCTCTGTAAACGCATCGTGTGCAGACGAATCGCTGGCAGCCAGGTGAGAGAAAACAGATTGTACTTTGAAGAGATTGGTTGACCTCAATCGTTCGCACAGATCTTTTATATCTGCTTCTTCAAAGCCCAGCCGGCGCATACCGGTATCCAGTTTTATATGAACCGGGTAATTATGAATACCCGACTGCCTGATATAATTTGCAAACGCATCTAAAATGCCGAAGGAAAATAATTCAGGCTCCAGGTTGTACTGCATCATCACATCAAACGTTATCTCTTCGGCATTCATCACCATAATGGGCAGGCTGATACCGGCTTTGCGAAGCTCTACTCCTTCATCGGCATAGGCTACGGCCAGGTAATCTACTTTATGGAACTGCAACAGGTTGGCGATCTCAAAACTGCCGCTGCCGTAACTGAATGCTTTTACCATCGCCATCAGTTTCACATCGGGGTTCAGCAACTGCTGGTAGGTCTTTAAATTATGCGTTACGGCATTCAGGTTTATTTCAAGTACGGTCTGGTGAATTTTCTGTTCCAGCAAATGACTGATGAGTTCAAACTCGAAGAACCGGGCTCCTTTCAATAGCACTGTTTCGTCGTAAAAATGCTGCGCATGAAACTGGTGAATGAAATCGGCTGTAGATGTATAGAAAGCTGTTTGTTCAATATTCTTAAAGGCATTCTTTTGCCGGGCAAGTTCGGGGCCGATGCCGATAAAGCGGTTGATACTCTTTTGTTCCAGTATGGCTGCCACATCTGCATACAGTTCGCCGCTGCTTTTTCCCGATTGCATGATATCGCTCAGGATCAGTGTACGCCGGGCATGCTGCTGCTGTTGCTGCAGAAAATCGAGGGCGATCACCAACGAATTGATGTCGGAATTATAACTGTCGTTGATCACCGAACAGTTATTGATGCCCTGTTTTAATTCCAGCCGCATTTCTACATACCGCAGCTGGGGCATACGCATGAAAATCTGTTCTGCATTCAGCCCCATCTGAAGCATCACGCAACAGCAGGTAATGGCATTTTCAACCGAGGCCTCATCGGTAAACGGAATACTGAATTGTATATTCTCTTCGTTGAATTTTGCCGAAATGACTGTTTGGGTCTCTTTTTTTTCAACGCTGATCACCTGCAGCGTAGCCGATTCCTTCTTACTCCAGGAGAACAATTTAAAATCGTCTCCGCCCCGTACATTGTTTTTAAATGTATTCACGGCTTCATTCAGGTCGGGGTTATCGGCGCAATAGATCAGCACCCCTGCTTTTACAAACAGGCGCAGTTTTTCATTGATCTTCTGCCGGATGTTGAGGAAACCTTCGCCGTGGGCATCGCCAATGGATGTAATCACACCGATATTGGGTTCAATGATCCTGGCCAGGTTCTGCATTTCACCCGGCTGGGAAATACCTGCTTCAAAAATACCAAGGGTATTCTCTTCACTGATCTGCCATACGCTCAGCGGCACGCCCACCTGTGAATTAAAACTTTTGGGGCTACGCACAATATTATGGTCTTGCTGAAGTAATTGATACAGCCATTCCTTTACAATGGTTTTTCCGTTGCTTCCCGTAATGCCAATTACGGGCAGGTTGAATTGCTGGCGATGGTAAGCAGCCAGTTGTTGCAAAGCCTGCAACACATCGGGCACCTGTAAAAAAAATGCTTTTGAAAATTTTTTAGCGGCTACGTCTGTAAAGCTTTCGTCCACTACAAAACACCGAACCCCTTTCTGGTATAATTCGGTGATGAATGAACTGCCTGTTCTCCGGGGACCATTCAATGCAAAAAAAACAGAGCCGGCAGGAAATAATAATTTACGGCTGTCTAATAAAATATGTTCAACCCCCGTATCTGTTTTAATAACCGGTACTTTCGCCTTGATGATGGATGCTATTTGGGAAATGGTATACAATCAGGTATATTTTATTACTCTTCTTTGATATCCCTCGGTACTCCTTTACGCTGGTGATAGATGGAGTAAAATATGGAACCGGAAATACAAAAAATGATCACCAGCAGCGAGATCCACACCGGTATATGTATCCACTCGGCAATAAGCATTTTTACACCAATAAAAACCAGCACAATGGCAATTCCCTGCTGCAGGAAATCAAATTTGCTGGCAGCGCCTCTCAATAAAAAGAAAAGGCTGCGTAAACCAAGCACTGCAAAAATATTGGACGAATAGATGAGCAGCTTCTTACTCGGATCCGGAATAATGGAAAAAACCGCCGGGATGGAATCAACGGCAAACACTATATCTATCAGGCCCAGCATAACTACCACCATCGCCAAAGTGGTGAAGTATGCTTTATTATTGTGCATAATGATAAAGCGGCCATGAGGTTCTGCATGACTGATGCGCATGAATTTCTTCATGAACCGGTAGGCCCAGTTTTTCTCAGGGTCAAATTCCTTTTCCTCGCTGCTGAAGAACATTTTAAAGCCTGTGTATAAGATGAAGGCCCCAAAGAGATACATGATCCATTCAAACCTTGCCACCAGTTCGCTGCCCAATGCTATGAAGATGATGCGGAAGACGATCGCCATCAATATGCCCATCAGCAGAACACGGGAATAGTTTTCGGGCTTTACTTTAAAGAAGGTAAATATGATAATGAACACAAAGATATTGTCGATGGAAAGCGACCACTCCAAAAGATAAGCGGAGATATAAGAGATGGCATCCTCCTTGCCGTTCCCTCCGGCATTCTCGTACCAGATAAAACCGCAGAAGATAAAGGATAAGGCTACCCAGAAGATGGTTTGAACCAACGCGGCTTTCAGGCTGATCACCTGGTTCTTCTTACTCAGCAGACCCAGGTCGAATACCAGCGCCACCACGATCACGATGCTGAATACCAAATATATCAATTGCGTTTTGTCCATCTTAGTTGTTTGTATATTTTCTTTTGCGCAGGAACTGGTAAAGCAATGCAAATAAGATCACCAGCACCACAGGTATGGCAATATTGATCAATTGCCAATTGGTTCTTTCATCATCTACCCTTTTCTTATCCAGCAGTCGCAAGGTATAATCTTTAGCCTTGGCTTCGGCCAGGCCCGAAGAATTAATGAGGTAATCGAGGCAGTTCTGCAAAAAATCCCGGTTGGCAAACTGGTATTGGTATTGCGAACCATAGGTGAACGGGTTCATTCCCATTGGCAGCGGTTCATTTTTTTGAACGGAGTTCAATACGACGTCACCATCAGCCACCACGATCATTTTGTTTTCATTGATGCATTGCGGAACAAAAGCGGCCCCGTATTTGGCCAGGCTGTCGTTAAATGCGGTTGACAGGCGGTTCCTGAACAACGACTGAAATTTTCCTTCGAGCAAAACAGCAACAGGTATATTCGACTTGTTGAATTTTTCATCCTTAGGCGCATTCACATTTTCATTGCCGCTTATCAATGCCGGTGTTGAAATGATCCTGGCATTCGCAGAAGAGTTTAGCAGGAAGGTCTTTTTTATTCCTTCTGCTTCCACCGTATCTACCGAGTTTACAAAACGTCCGGCCACATAACCGATATTCTTATTGATAGCATGATTAGAGGCAGATCCAAAGACCGGAAAATAATTCCAGGTCAGGAATTCAAACTGTCCATTGCCGTTTACATCAAAAGGCAGGCGGTCGCTTTGCAGGTCCATTACGAGGTCGGAGTTGACCCGTACCCCGTATTTAAACAAAAGGTCGTTGAGTTCCAGCCCCCGGTCGTAAGCGATCACTTCATTTTTTATCCGCAGGCTGTCCATTTCGGCATTCAGTTTATCAATGAAGAACATCACTTTACCCCCACGCATCACAAACTGGTCAATCTTCAGTTTCTCTTCGTCGGTAAAAGCGAATACCGGTTTCACGATCATTAATACCTTGAACGTATCGGGAATAAGAGCCTGTGTACTTAAGTTAAATGTAAAGAGGTTATAATCGGGCCGCAGGATATTCTCAACCAGGTCGTACGTAACATAACTGCCTACCGGAGGCTCACCATTTCCAATGGAATAGGCAACCATTGGCTTAGCATCATTGGTGAGTTTATAAATGCCGTTGGCCAGTTCAAACTCCATTAATGCTTCAGCACTGTTTATCTCTTCCCGGCTGATGTTTGGTATGCCGTTATACAATCTTACAGGCACGGTTCTTTCTTTATAATGCAGCAATGCCACCGGGTACACCAATTGTTGCTTTTCTCCTTCCTTCAGCTGGGATTTTAAATTGAACGGATACAGACCCAGTGCAGAAAGGGTATCGCCCCATTTAACAGATGCACCGGGTACGTCTTCATCAGGACTAATAAAATCATACTGTAATTTACTGCCGGCGATCTCTTTAAACTCAGCCAGCATTTCATTGCTGCTGTTGGCCAGTTTTTTAAACCCACTCGGGAAATCGCCTTTTAAAAAAACATCCACCTGCACCACTTCATCAAGCTCCTTTAATATCTTTTTTGTTGGTTTGGATAAAGTGAATCTTTTTTCATTGGTAAAATCCAGCCGGGTATGGTATAAGGATGCCAGCCAGTTGATGGCAATCAATACAATGACAGTAAGTGGCAGCCAGATTTTAGTTTTTCCTATTTTATTTAAACTATTTTTCATTTTCGCTTCGTTCTTCGCTACCCTCTCCTTTTGGAGAGGGAGGGGTGAGGTTATTTTTTGCGAAGATTTTTTACAGTGATCAATAAGAAAAGAAAGATGATGCTGATGAAGTAGATCAAATCCCGGCTGTCGAGTACCCCCCGGCTGATGCTTCGGTAATGAAAGTCGATTCCCAGCATTTCTACATAATAATCAGGGCCATTGGCCAGGAAAGACAAACGGCTGAGTGCACTGAATCCAAAATACAGGACCAGGCAGGCAAAGGCGCTGACCAGGAATGCCACCACCGCATTATTAGTAAAACCGCTGCAACAAAGTCCGATGGCTGCAAAAACAGCTGCAAGTAAAAAAAGGCCGATATAACTTCCTAAAATTCCTCCTCCATCAATACCTCCCTGAGTACTTAGCGATTTAATGGTGAAAACATACACCAGGGTTGGTATGATCACAAAAAGCAGCACAATAAGGATGGAAACATATTTACCCAAAACAATCTGCCACCTGCTGAGGGGCCTTGTTTGCAGTATCTCGAATGTGCCGCCCTTGAATTCATCGGCCAGGGTACGCATGGTAATGGCTGGTACCAGGAAAAGTAAGATCCAGGGAGCCAGTTCAAAGAATTTATCCAGGGTTGCATAACCGAAATCGAAAATATTACTGTCGGGTAATACAAAAAGAAAAAGTCCGCTTACCAGCAAAAACAAAATGATGGTAATATAACCGGTGAGGTTACTGAAGAATTGCTGCAGTTCTTTTTTACAAATGCTCCACATACACTTTAAAATTGCTGCAATTTAATACTTAACAGGTTATTGTAAGACTATATCTGTGAGATCGGCTTCCCATACTCATTTTTACCGCCTCCTTAACTTTTGAGAAAAACCGGAGATACAACATGCCGGATATATCAGGAAATTAACAAACATAAAAGAAATTTATCCCCGGTATGCAGCAATTCTGCACAACAGCCTGTCATAGCATGCAGTGGTAACATGAATCGAGCTATTACCATTTTTGAGTCTTTGTTCATTTTGCGCATGAAACAGTTTATTGCTGACAAATAATCGATTAAAGACTCATTTAAAGTTGTTTACCAAAACCAACTGCAGGTCCCGTCATTAATTTGGCGGGATTTTTTTATGGAATAGCTATTTGCCTGAATCTAAGTCTAAATTTATTTATATGAAAAAAATCCTGCTGTTGCTGACGGTATGTTCTATTTCTGCACATCTTTCGGCACAAACAACCAAAGTAAACAAAACCCCACCGCCACCGCCAGCCCTGGCTGAATTACCACCACCACCTCCTCCTCCTCCCACGCCACCAGAAGCGCCGCAAGAAGAAATGAAGTTTCCCCCGCCGGTCATTGTAAACGACATGGGCTACAATCTGTCTGTTCATAATAATAACGGCAATACCATGATATATGCGAAGAAGAAAGGAGTCACTGAAAAGATCTCCCTGGAAAAATGGAATGCCAATAGTGCCTATTATGAAAAGAAGTACGGCAAACTGCCGCCTCCACCGCCTCCACCACCGCTACCTACAAAAGATGAAGAATAAGAAATAAAAAAGCCTCCTTTAACCGGGAGGCTTTAAACTTATTTTAAACAGGATCTATACAGCAAAACTTTCTCCACATCCGCAACTCCGGCTGGCATTTGGATTGTTGAAATAAAACCCTTTGCCATTCAATCCATCGCTGAATTCCAGTTCGGTATTAACGAGGTATAAGAAGCTTTTCAGGTCGCACACCAGTTTTATTCCCTTGTCTTCAAATACCTGGTCCATTGGCTTTATCTCGTTATCAAAATCCATTTTATAACTGAGGCCGCTGCAACCGCCACCCACCACACCCACCCGTAAAAAATACGAGGGATCTGCAGCAATACCGGCATCGGCCATCAGGCTTTGCACCTTGGCTTTTGCTTTATCGCTTATGAATATGGAATTTTCTGTTGCTACCATAACACGATTTGATGATTTGATGATTTGGTGATTTGGAAATTAGTTGATTGAAGAAGTTCTTATCATTATCAAATCTTCAAATCAATCAATTACCAAATTAATGAACTACACTTTCTTCAAACTTGATCGCTTCCATGCCGTTTTTAACCCGGTAGTCGTTGATCGCTGCTTTGATCGCATCTTCGGCCAGTACCGAGCAGTGGATCTTTACCGGCGGAAGATTTAACTCTTCCACGATGTCCATGTTGTCGATCTTTAATGCTTCGTCCACGCTTTTTCCTTTCAGCCACTCGGTAGCCAAAGAAGAAGAAGCAATAGCGGAGCCGCATCCGAATGTTTTGAATTTAGCATCGGTGATCATACCGGTTGCGTCATCCACCTGTATCTGAAGACGCATCACGTCTCCACACTCCGGTGCTCCCACCAGGCCGGTTCCTACATTTTTTGCAGCCTTATCCAGTGTGCCCACATTCTTTGGATTCTGGTAGTGATCGATTACTTTTTCTGAGTATGCCATAGTTGTTAATTTGAAGATTTGAAAATTAATTGATTTGAAGATGTAAACCCTTTCTTACTAATTTGAAACCATCTTCAAATTTTCAAATTAGTTAATCTCCAAATCAATGTGCCGCCCATTCTATAGTGTTCAGGTCTATTCCGTCTTTATACATTTCCCAAAGCGGGCTCATTTCTCTTAATTTCAATACCGTTTCGCTTATTGCTTTGATGGTGTAGTCGATCTGCTCTTCGGTGGTAAAACGTCCCAGGCCAAAGCGAAGCGAAGAGTGTGCCAGGTCGTCGCCCAGGCCCAGTGCTTTTAACACGTAGCTTGGTTCTAAGGAGGCAGAAGTACAGGCCGATCCGCTGCTCAGGGCAATATTTTTATTAAAGCCCATCAGTAATCCTTCTCCTTCCACATGTTTGAAAGAGATATTGGTAACATGCGGCAGGCGATGTTCCCGGCTTCCGTTCACATACGCTTCTTCCAGCTTCATCAGTTCTGTCTCCAGTTTATCTCTCAGTATAGAAATGCGTTTGGTATCTTCTTCCATATCCAGCATGCACAGTTCGCAGGCTTTGCCAAAACCAACAATGCCGGGAACATTCAATGTTCCGCTGCGCATACCACGTTCGTGTCCGCCGCCATCCATTTGTGCGGTAACTTTTACCCTGGGGTTTTTACGGCGAACATACAAAGCGCCTACACCCTTTGGTCCGTACATTTTATGTGCACTGAACGCCATCAGGTCGATGCCGTCTTTGTTTACATCAACCGGAATTTTTCCTACCGCTTGTGTGCCATCGGTAAACAGCAGCACGCCGTTCTTACGGGCAATAGCGCTTATTTCTTTTATCGGCATCACTGTACCAATTTCGTTATTGGCATACATGATGGCAATAAGAATGGTGGTTGGCTTAATAGCTGCTTCCAGTTCTTTCAGGTCGATCAATCCCTCGGCATTTACCTGCAGGTAGGTCACTTCACCGCCCACCTTTTCAATATGTTTACAGGTATCCAGTACTGCTTTGTGTTCGGTGGTGGCAGTAATGATGTGATTGCCCTTGCTGGCATACATTTCATATACGCCTTTAATTGCCAGGTTATCGCCCTCGGTTGCACCGCTGGTGAAAATGATCTCTTTAGGATCAGCCCCGATCAGTTTTGCCACCTGCTCCCTGGCATAATCAACTGCCTCTTCTGCTTCCCAGCCAAACGGGTGGTTACGACTGGCTGCATTACCAAAGTGTTCTAAAAAATATGGGGTCATAGCCTCCAGCACCCGGGGATCCATGGGTGTAGTGGCATTATTATCAAGGTAAATGGGCAATTTCAACATAAAATCCAACTGTTTAGTTTCTGTTTGTAATAACGCAAAATTACTGCAAAAGGTTCTATTTTAGCAATCCAATATGCAGGGTTAACTTTCTATTTACCGATTTCGTAAACCCTGTAATAAACCCAAAAAACATGTTGAAAACCGAGCATATCGGCATTGCTGTAAAAAGCCTGGCTACTTCTGTTCCGCTTTTTGAAAAACTGCTGAATAGTGAATGTTATAAGACAGAAATGGTGGAGGGTGAAAAGGTAAACACGGCCTTTTTCCGGCAAGGCGAGACCAAGATAGAATTACTGGAAAGCATCAGTGAAGATGGTGTTATAGCCAAATTCATTGAACGGAAAGGTGAAGGCCTGCACCACATCGCTTTTGAAGTGGCCGATATTAAGGAGGAAATGAAACGCCTTCAAGCCGAAGGTTTTATTCTACTGAATGAAGAACCCAAAAAAGGCGCAGACAATAAGCTGGTCTGCTTTCTTCACCCAAAGGGTACCAATGGCGTATTGGTGGAATTATGCCAGTCAGTTTAAAAAGGGGTTATATTTTCGTTCATCCCCAATAGTAGTTATCGGTCCGTGACCGCTGTAAACTACCGTTTCGCCGGGTAAAACAAATAATTTCTCCCGGATATTATTCAGCAGTAACTCGTGGTTTCCCCCGGGCAGGTCGGTTCTTCCGATGCTGCGGTTAAACAGCACATCGCCGCTGATAATGAAGTGCTGGGCGGCATTATAAAAACAGATATGGCCGGGCGAGTGGCCGGGAGCCTCGATCACTTTCAGTTCATCCTCCCCCAGCAAAATGGTATCGCCTTCTTTTAAGTATATATATTCGCCGGTATAATTATCAAAAGGCATTTCGTACATCAGTCCGGATGCGGGAGCATAATCCAGCAGGGCCTTTTCTTTGGGGTGAAGCTGAAGCGTTAGCCCATAGGTTTCTGCTACAAATCTGTTCCCAAAAACATGGTCGAGGTGGCAATGGGTATTAAGCAGCATCCGGGGAGTCAATCCGCTCTGTGTAATAAAGGCTTCCAGTTCATCCTTTTCTGCGTTGAAGTAGCATCCGGGATCGATGACGATACAATCTTTATGTTCGTTGTACAGAACGTAGGTATTTTCCTGTATGGGGCTAAAGATGAAGGATTTTATTTTTAACATAAGGGCCTGTAAATTGTTTTTTAATGATTAGGGCGAATAAAGTAATTTTAATACTCAATATCAATTATAACCGTATGGCAAAGTTCTGCAGAATATCTCTAATTTCCTTTTTCCTTATAGCAGGTACCTATTTCGTTAATGCCCAGGTTAATGCGGTAGAGTTTGGAAAGAACAGGGTTCAGTATAAAAAGTTCAAGTGGAAATATTACCAGAGCCGGAATTTCAATGTTTATTACTACCAGAATGGAGAAGAACTGGCCAAGTTCATAGCACAAAGCGCCGAAAAAGAATTATCGCAGATAGAAGAAGCCGCTGAATACAGTTTACAGCGCCGGGCCAATATCGTATTATATAACGAATACGCCGATATGCTGCAAAGCAATATCGGGCTGGAAATGGACTGGCAGAACACCGGGGGAGGCACCCGGCTGGTGAATAACAAAATGGTGGTTTATTTTGAGGCCGATCACCAGAAACTGAGGCTGCAGGTTCGCAAAGGCATTGCCCAGATATTGACCGAGAACCGTCTCTTTGGCGATGATATCGGCGAAGTGGCCGGCAACCAGGCCCTGCTTGATCTGCCCAAATGGTTAACCGACGGCTACATTAATTACCTGGCCCAGAACTGGAGTACCGAACTGGATGATCAGCTGAAAAGCGAAATGCTCAGTGGCAACTACAGTAAGTTCTCCCGCTTTGCTTTCCAAAAACCGGAACTGGCCGGGCATGCTTTCTGGTTTTATATTGATGAAATGTATAAGAAAGAGAACGTGACCTACCTGCTTTACCTGGCCACCGTTTACAAAAACCTGAACAAAGCCTTTATGCAGGTTTGTAAAAAAAAGTTTAAAGACGTACTGGCAGATTTCATGGAATACCAGGACGATAAGTACTACAAAGACATTACTAAAAGGAAACCTTATCCCAAAGGAAATTATATTGAAAGTTTTGATGTCAATAACAGGCAGGATTATTTCCGCTTCAATGTTAATCCAACAAAGAAAAACAACTCCTACGTGGTAACCCAATACCGGAAAGGTATTGTACGGGTGATCTATAATGATGAGTACGTAAACAAAACCCTGCTGAAATTCGGAGTGCGCAGCTATAAGAACAGCATCAATCCAAACTACCCCATGATGGCCTGGGATCCAAAAGGAACCCGTATTGCCGTGTTATACAGCAAGGAAGGAAAACTGAACCTGTTCGTATACGACATCATCACCCGGATCAAACAATACAAGATCGATCTTACCAAACAGTTTGACCAGGTGCAGGATATGAAGTATATGCTCAACAGCAATACCCTGCTGCTGAGCGCTGTAAAAAACGGGCATACGGATATTTACACGCTGGAACTTCAAAGCGAAAAAGTGCGCCAGATCACCAATGATGTTTATGATGACCTGGATGCATCTTTTGTGGCATTTCCAAACAAAACGGGTATCATCTTCGCCAGCAACCGGCCAACCTCCGCCGCTAAAACAGGCGACACGGTTTTACCCAGCAACCATCACTACAATATTTTCCTGATCACCGATTTTGGTGATAAACCGGAGTTGAACCAGATCACCCAGTTATCGCACCTGAAATACGGCAATGCCCGCTTCCCAACACAGTACAACGAAAGTCATTTTACGTTTGTAAGTGATGAGAATGGCGTAGGCAACCGTTATGCCGGTTTCTTCACCACCAAAAAAGCAGGATTGGATACGCTGGTGCTCATCAGTGGCGAGATCATGCGCAATCCATCTGCCAAAGAAGTAGACAGCGCATTGAGGCTGTATAAAAAGACCGATGTGGATTCCATTGCCGTGGTTTCTGTTTCAGACGATTCGGCTTATACCTTTCCGTTGACCAATTATCAAAGCACCCTGGGCGAAAGCCGTATTGCCGGAGACAACAACCAGGTAAGTGAGGTCACCCACCAAAGCGATGAAAAGATATTGTACAAACTTAAGATCGATGAGAACACGCTGCGCCGCCGCAACATAACCGCCCAGCCAACCGAATACATGAAAAAACTGATGGGCGAATTTGTGGATACGGCTGCTGTTCGAAAGTTCGCAAAACCACTGCCGGTTGATACGGCGAAAAAACAGGAGGACCTGTTTCAAACCGAATTTGCCAATGATAAAAAAGACAGCAGTGGTGCCGTAACCGCGGGCAGGCCAGAGGCGGTTGCATCCGAAGGTTACAATGTTTTAAAAACGATCAAACAATTCCGGTATAAACCACCTAAGTTTTCTGTAGACTATGGTTCTGTTGGCTTAAGCAGTGGTAACACCGTTTTATTCAATTCATTTCAACCTTATACTGGCGGTGCCGGTCCTATCCAGTTGAATACCGGCTCGGTCATAAACGGGTTGATGAAACTGGGCACGGTTGAACTGCTGGAAGACCAGCGTATAACAGGCGCATACCGGCTTTCTCTTTTTAATTTAAAAGACAATGAGTGGTTATTGAACTATATGAATTATAAAAGGCGGCTCGATTGGGGACTTACCTATTACCGGAATGTGCAGCAGTTCTCCGACCAATTCGGAAATTTTGGCGGCAGGTTCTACAGTAATTTTTACCAGGTACATGTTTCATACCCCTTTGATGTTACCAAGAGTTTGCGGTTAACCACCGGTATCCGGTCTGATAAATTTGTTTATGCCTCGCAAGACCCTAACTCACTTACACTGCCGGATGACAAAACGGTTTTTTCCACCACGCACCTGGAATATGTTTACGACAACACCCTGAACCCGGCCTTGAATATCTGGAATGGCATGCGGTATAAATTCTTTATCGACTGGAACCGCCAGGTAAATAAAGTGCAGTTTGCCGACGGCCCCACCATGTTCAATTTTGGTTTTGATGCCCGGTATTACTACCCCATTCATCGAAATTTTATTTGGGCAGGAAGGGTTGCCGGAAACTTCAGCTGGGGCAATCAAAAAACGATCTACTACCTCGGCGGTGTGGACGGATGGCTGATGTTTGGGCCAAACCAGAAATTTGATAATAACGGAGTACTGGTGAAAGAAAGATATTTCAACACCAGCAACCCGCCGGATCCCGACCAGGATTATGCATTCCAGAGCCTGGCAGTAAATATGCGTGGTTATATCCAGAATGTAGCCAATGGAAACAATGCCGTGGTGATCAACAGTGAATTCCGTTTACCCGTATTCAGCACCTTCTTCGACAGGCCCATTAATAATTCGGTATTACGCAATTTCCAGATCGTTCAGTTCTTTGATTTTGGTACTGCCTGGAACGGGGCGTATGACAAATTCAAACGCCCGGAAGTGGTATACGGCCAACCGCCGGTTCAGGTAAAAGTAAAAACCGGTGGCCTGGGTCCTTTTGCAGGTGGCTATGGTTTTGGCGCCCGCACTTCTTTATTGGGTTATTTTGTCAAGTTTGATGCCGGCTGGCCCATGTCGGGATTCTTTAAGGGAAGTCCCGTGTTGTATGTTGCACTCGGTCTTGATTTTTAATTCTGTTATACTATTATTCAGCATTTGCCCGGTATAAATAGCCGGGCAATTTTTTTGCTGAAAAATAGATCAGGTAAAAAAGAACGGTGAGCAAAGATGTAACACCCCAGGTGTATAGATGATCTAACGGGAATAGTATTCTGTCTCCTATTGTCATTAACAGTTGCACCGGGTTGGTAATAATATCCCAACTGTTCCAGCGAAGAAACCTGCCAAGGTAAACACCAAAGGAACCGAGAAAAAGGATAAGCAGCATCAACACGTTCACCCATTTCTTTCCTCCCAGTTTATTCAAAAATTGTTCAACCCGGTACAACGAGATAAAGGCCATCATCAGGCCCGTCGCTGATGCGGAAAAGATCAGGATCGCATCAAACCATTTTGGAATACCGGTATCAATATCCAGGTGAATCAGATCTGTGATTATATACAATGAATTGGGGAAGAAAAGAAGCCAGGTAAACAGCAGGAGGTATTGCTTCCATTTTACCGGGAAAGAAGGCCGCAGGTACGAACTGATAAAGAAAGGTATCCATGCAAGAAAAATATTCCATACCAGGAAAATAAAAAGCATGCTTCCTGAAAAATAAATACGGCAGGCGATGAGACAGGCAATAAAAAAGAACCAGCCTAATAAGAGTCTTTCAAAAACAGGTAATCGCTTCATTGTTTATGAATTTAAATAGTGGATACAGGCCGGAATAAAAATGAGTGCCGCGGTAATAATGCTCATCACAGCTACAACAAGCACAGCTCCTGCCGCCATGTCTTTTATGATCTTTATCTGGGGATGATGCGATGGGTTTACATGGTCACATATCTTTTCCATCGCAGTGTTCAGCAACTCCGTTACCAACACCATCGAAATACATATTGTTACGATGATCCATTGGAGGTGGTTTATTTGAAGGCCGGCGCCTGTAAGAACAGCAGCCGTTGCGGCCAGAATATGTATCCGGAAATTCGGCTGGGTTTTAAAACAAACCAATATTCCGCTGGCTGCATACCTGAATGACCTGACCAGTTTTACCATACCTGTTTCATAGTTTTCGTTTTACCAATAAAAGAATGAAAAGTTCCAGCCAGGTCTTGTACAGCCATAACCTGGGAAACTGTTTTGCCTCGTTCATTGTATCCTAGTTTTTAGTGCTGATGTTTTTTCAGTTAATATCTCAAACCATTTCCAGTTCTCGATGGGCCTGCATGTCCGCCCTCTGCGGAATGCTTTCCTGAACAGGTACCAGTATTCTGGCATGGTAACAAATCCATACATAACCGTTGCCAGCACCGGGAAGGAAAGATGCCGGTTGCCCAGCATAAAACACTGCAGGCACACTTCGCCATCATCGGTGGTATCGTATTCAAGCAGGATATGCTTGATATCGTGCTTGGCATAATAAGGCAGCAGGTCCAGTTTCTTCTTTTCCAGAAATACAGCCAGGTCGTTTCCCATGGTATTTGCAGGCAGTTGCTTAAGCTGCGTTATTGAGTAAGGAAACTGCACGGGTTTTCTTATCAGTTTTAATATGGGCAGTGCCATTTGATGCGTAAGATAAACCAACAAGGCCGAGCGGTATTTTTTTATGGTTGAATACATACTCATGCTTCAGAAGTTTTACGGTCAATGCCATACCAGTCTATTTTCCGGCTCAGGTACATGGCCAGTGCCAGCAGGATGAACAGGCCGATGCTTCCAAACAAAAGGGCATTGTCCTGCATCTGTATCAGTACATAAATAAATGTATACAACGCAGAAAGCAACAAGGCAAAAATGAAAGTGGTCTTTCCTTTTTTAAAAATGCTGTATGTATACCAGCCTAACAGGATAACTGTGGCAGCTGCAGCCGTAAGGTATGCAGTTGGAAAAAGAATGTATTCCGACAAAGAAAGCAGCAGCGTATAAAACACCACCAGCGCCATCCCTATTAAAATGTACTGCAACGGATGCACAGGTCTTCGCTGGAATATTTCGGTGAAGAAGTATGCAAAGAAGGTAAGTGCAATAACAAGTATGGCATATTTTAATGACCGCATGGTTTGCGCATACGCATCAAAAGGAGAAAGCAGCACTACGCCGAAGGCACTGGCATCAACCGCATATTTTATGTTACTGCTGTTTACAGAAATCTTAGGGAAGTCCCGGTTGAACTGCGATATCTTCCAATCGGCTTCAAACTCATTTTTATTGATCTTTTCTGTATCGGGCAAATATTTACCGTCGAATGCCGGGTTGTTCCATTTTGAACTGAGCCGGACCGAAGTGCTGCTTCCCAGCGGTGTGAAATACAATTTCTCTGAACCTTGTAAATTCAATTGAACAGTAAATTCTGTTTCCCCGTTGATAAAAGAAGAGTCGAGCGGCAGCAATGCATTGATGCCCTGCTCTGCAATACTGCTTTCGGGCATACCGGCTTCCATCGCTAACGGTTGGTCTTTCCATTTAATGACCTGTTCTTTCAAGCCTTTCAGATCAGTGATGCCGATGCAGAGTCTTGCCTCATTCCATCTGATCAATGACGGGTTCACACTTAACGCATTGAGTGAATTTTTAGCAAACTTCCCCTTTAACAGCAAGGGCTTTGTAGTATATACCGGCACTTTATAAATGCTGCGGTATCGTATTTCCGGTTCAATGCGGCCATTGATATCCAGGATATCGGGAAGTATGTACAGGTGTTTTTTAACCTGCACATTATTATCCGTTTCGGTATAGGGTACCATTAAAAACGGGCCGGTGATGGTTTGAGCCGCAGACCATTTGTTACTGATCTCTTTGGTTACTTCCTGTTTGCGTTCTTTGCGTTCGCTCACCAGGTACATGATGAGAAAAGTAGGAATAAGCAGCGCCAGTACCAGGAATCCGATGAAGAAGGACTTGATGACCAGTTTATTTCTTTGCCAGAAGCCGGGAGCAGGTTGTGTGTCCATTGGTTGGTTTTTTATTTTTAGAAAGTACTTTGTATTTCAAAGTAAATGTATAAAAAAATTTATTTTACAGAGCCGATCATTTTTTCCAATGCTGTTAAATGTGTCTTAAAAGCTTTTTCTCCTGCCTTGGTGATGGAGTAGGTGGTATTGGATTTACGCCCGATGAAACCCTTCTGCACTTTTACAAACTCACTTTCTTCCAGTGTTTTTAAATGACTGGCCAGGTTGCCGTCGGTAATATCAAGCAGTTCTTTAAGTTCATTAAAGTTCACTTCCTTATTCACCACAAGGGCGCTCATAATGCCCAGGCGGATACGGCTGTCGAATACCTTATTTAAGTTCTCAATTAAACTCATGCCTCGCTCTTTTTATTCCGTTCATACTTATACCACATTACCGACCCGTAAATGATATGCAGCAAACCAAAACCAATAGCCCAAAAATAAAGTCCGTACCCAACAAACCAGCAATTGATGATCCCAAGCACTATCTGGCAATATCCCAGGTACCTCACTTCGCCCAATGTGTATTTACTTGCATTCACCAGGGCCAGTCCGTAAAATATCAAACAGCCCGGGGCGATCAGTCCGTAATTACCAAACTGCATCTGCCGGAATAAATAAATACCACCGGCGATCATGGGCACAAATACATTAATAAGCAACCTTCGGGAAGAATAACCCCACATGGGAACATTATGTTTTTTGCTGCGTAGCCAGGTAAACAGGAAGGCAAAAAACAACGCCGCAAAAAAAGTATATATAGCTATCTGGAACAACCGATGCCCCATAAAATCCTGCAGCGACGATACTTCCAATGTTTTACTCACCAGTTCCCGGTAGCCCGAAGGTCCGCCATTGTCTGTGATCACATCGTTGGCAAACCAGGCACCTACCAGTGCACAAACACCGGCGGCAATGCCGCTTAAACCACTCAGACTGATAAAACGGCTGCTGCGTTCCATCATTTGTTTGATGTGCTGCAGGTCTTCTAATGACTGTTGTTGCTCATTCATATAAAGCACTTTGAAATACAAAGTAAACCATTGGTTTTGATTTATGCAAATTATTTTTAGATGACGCGGTTGCTTTGCTAACCTGAAATAAATATGGAACAGCCTTGTGCCGCTCGGTTTTACAGCCTATCTTTATTCGTCGGCAACCCAAACAGCCGATATTAACTACAGTACATACATTCCAATGAAAAAGAATTCCCTGCTTCTTCTTTCCCTCTTATTCTTTCAGCCAGGTTTCTCACAAACAACTATCGATCCTTCTAAGATCGAGATAGTAAGAGATTCATTCGGCGTGCCGCACATCTTTGCCAAAACCGATGCAGAGGTAGCGTACGGACTGGCCTGGGCCGAAGCCGAAGATGATTTTGACAGCATGCAGGAAGTGATATTACCTGCCAAGAACCTGATGGCCCGTGTACAGGGAAAGAAAGGGGCGGCAGGCGATTATGCGTTCGCACTCTTTCGCTGCCGGGAGATAACCGAAGAAAAATGGAATACACTCACACCTGCTTTTTTAAAATTAATTGATGGCTATGTACAGGGACTGAATGCCTATGCCCAAAAACACCCGGAAGAGGTATTGCACAAAAACATTTTCCCGGTCACCCAAAAAGAATATATCTCATCGGCGGTATTTGCACTTACTATTTTCAATGGTGCCGACCAGGCCCTGTTCCGTATTTTTAATAACAAAGAATGGGAAGCGCCCGAACTGAATAAGAAAGGAAGCAACTCCGCCGCCATCAATGCAAACAAAACCACCACCGGCGAATCGTTCCTTTTAATAAATGCACACCAGCCAAACACCGGTCCGCAGGCTTTTTATGAAGCACACCTTTGCAGTGAAGAAGGATTGAATATCATTGGCGGCTTACTGGCAGGCGGTCCCTGTATCCTTCATGGAGTAAATGAGAACCTTGGCTGGGCGCATACGGTGAATTACTGCGACCGGCTGGATGAATTCCAGTTAGAGATGAATCCAAACAACCCGTTGCAATATAAATTCGACGGACAATGGATTGACCTGGAAGTAAAAACGATCAAACTAAAGATAAAAGGCATCCCCATCAATGTAAAAAGGAAAGTATACTGGAGCAAGTACGGGGCTACCATGAAAAATGAACAGGGCTTTTTTTCTATCCGTTTGGGCGCCAATATGAAGATCGGTGTACTGGATCAATGGTACCAGATGGACAAGGCTAAGAATTTTTCTGAATTCTATGCAGCTATCAGCCGGCAGGAGCTGAGCATGTTCAATATCATGTATGCAGACAGGTATGATACCACTTTCTACATCAGCAATGCCATGATGCCCATCCGTGACAGTTCTCCATCATTCAACTGGAGAAGAACGGTACCGGGCAATACCTCCAAAACTTTATGGACCAGTTTCAGGTCACAGAAAGACCTGCCGCAATACATCAATCCAAAAAGCGGGTTCTTATTCAATACAAACCACTCTCCTTTTTTGGCAACGGCTGCGACTGATAATTTAAAACCATCCCTGTTCGCAAAGACGGATGGATGGGAGCAATATCACCTTAACCGAAGCGTACGTTTTCTTGAATTATTTCCGCAGCAGGAGAAACTGAGCTATGAAAAATTCAGGCAGATAAAATTTGATAAGCAACTGCCTGCGGTTTTGCAATACATGTACAAAATTGATTCGATGTTCCTGCTGAATGCAAATGAATACCCGGCACTGGCACCCTTGATAACTGTTTTTAAGAACTGGGATAAACGGGGCGATGCCGAAAGCAAGGGCGCTGCCATTTTTTTACTTACCTACGAATACCTGAAGAAAAAATTGCAGGGTCAGTCGCCCAGGCCCATAACAAAAACCGAAGCGGTTGAAACCTTTATCTATGTGAATGATTACATGCAAACTCATTTTGGAAGAACCGATCTTGCTTTAGGTGATATTCAAAAATTAGTACGGGGCGATAAAGACTGGCCACTGGGAGGGTTCCCCGACCTGATGTCGCCACAATGGACCGAGCCTTATAATGGTGGACAGCTGAAATCAGTAGGTGGCGATGGGCTGATCATGTTCGTTCGTTTTGCCAGGAATGAGTTGCCCAAGATCGAAAGCATCAACATGTATGGCGCCAGCGCAAAGCCCGGCAATAAACATTTTAACGACCAGGTGGAAATGTACCTGCAGCAGAGAACAAAAACGATGACGCTGGATAAGACAACTATATACAAAAATGCAGAGCGGATCTATCACCCGGAGTAAAATATAATTCAGATATAAAAACGACTATATGAAAACGGTATTAAAACTATCCTGGCTTTTACTCTTACTTGTTTCTGTATGTACAAGTGTGGCGCAAAACCGAACCACGGATACTTCAGCTACCTGTATGGCCTTCTGGAAGAATAAAGAAGCAAGGGTCTATCACATCATACACGGTAAAGAAAAATATGGAACATCCCGGGAAAAAAAGTTATCAGAAGTAAGCTATGAGGCCCATATCAGGATCCTCGATTCTACTTTAACAGGATATACCATTGAATGGGTTTATAAGAATTATAAGATGGCCGGTACAACAGAGCAAACCCTGAACAGTGTGAACACACTTATGGAAGGCTTGAAAATAATTTATAAAACGGATGATGT